>JAESTW010000416.1 GCA_016763395.1 Kofleriaceae bacterium | reverse complement strand
ATGACTGGTAGACTTCGGTGCTCAGTACTTCTTCAAGCTTTGAAAGACCATCAATAGCGGTTGGAAGCACGATCGTCATCGCAAGATCTCCACCTTTGTACGGCATTTGTAGCAAGGTTGCGCCTTTGACCCTTGCAAGCCGAAACTTGTTCGTCTGACGCATCGTTGGCACATCCGTTGGCGAGTTGCCATTGACAGAAAATGCTTTGTTCCGGGTATCGTCTTTGTCGAATCCGTTCTTCCACTTGCCAAGAAAGTAGATCGCATTGGCCAGGACCAGGCGCGTATCCTTGGTAATGCTACCCTCTGGCAGTAGCGTAGCGATACGGTCTGCGGTCTGATCGAGTACCCACTTGTTAATGTATGCTCGCTGCGCTTCAGGATTGTTGCGAAACTCAAGAGATTCGAGCGGCGCCTGGTAGGTGTTTTTCGTAGTGGCCAAAAAGGGAGTCTCAAAGGTGTAGCCGGACTCGCCAAAGAGTCGGTTTACGACGTTGAGCTCGTACGCTTTGTTGTCCGAGCTCAAAGCGGAAAGCAGCCCTGCTGCTGCGCCCTCCAGCAAATCGTCGTCTGGCAGGTGCAAGACAGCCTTCATCTCGGCAGCGGTAGGGCCATTGGCGCCTGCGTAGGTCATGGCAAAGGCGAGCGAGATACTGATTGGTGAAAAGGCGAGATTGCCCTCTTGGGCACGTTGTGTCCTGTAGAGATCAAATGCGAGTGCATTGCTAGCGGCTACGAGCGGCGCTGGGTCGCCGGGCTTTGTCAGCTCTGCAGTGTCCATCTCGTTGGGAGTTGTCACCGCCTCTGGCTTGCTGTCCGATGGGGTTTTGTCCGATGGCTTAGCCTGCTCTGGCGCCGTATCAACCTGGGTAACCGGCTTCTTTGGTTCGGTAGCGGTCGGCTCTTTGGACTTGCACGCCATGGCGCCGAGGAGGATCGTCGAAAAAAGGGCAGTTTTGAACATAATGAGATTCTTTCTTGCAGAAGCAGGTATACGGTGATCGTTAGGCATTGGGACCATTTCACGATTTTGAAACACGTGTTTCTGCTTCTTTATCGAAACGCAGCAAGTGCATTTGGGGTCTGAGAAGGGCCACGATATATCACAAATAAGTCGCTAGCCTTTGTGCGCGAGATACCTACAGAAGCTTCAACCTCGCCTGTCGACCCGTCGACAATACGATGGCCTTCAAGTAGGATAAAGTACGAATAGTATGAGGAAGCGCTTTGCTCCAGAGTTCTCCAAGAGTTGCAGCCACTGCATTGGACCTCTGAGAATTATTACGATTTAGCTCAAATTCCCCTATCCTACCTTGTGTCCGGGATGTCTACAGGGGGCTTCTCTGACCCACCGAAGTATCGACAACAATAGGGGTTTTCGGGATCTCGATTGCGTTTTTAGCTCAAGCACACAGTGATATGCGCCGAACATGTTTGGGACGAAAGGAATCTGCTTTGCACGTTGTACCCATTCAAATGATGAAACTATCCCCCGCCGCGAGATTCGTGATGGAACAATATTCTCGAGGAATCTACAGAGTAGACCTCGCAGGATTAGCCGATTCCCTCATGGCCCCAGGTTCAGAAGCGGGATTTGGTGGCTTTGCCAGATCGAAACCTGGATCTAGATCTAGGGAGCGATAGCCAGCCGCCTCAAGTATGCAACCATCGTCGATTTCATCCACCATGGTCAAATCGGCGATTGTTCGAGCCACTTTGATAATCCGGTCCACTGCTCTACCGCTCATTCCTTTGCTGGATTTGTGAAGTTTGCGCAGGGCCTTTTCCGCCGCCTCCGTGAGGTGACAGGTCGCTCTCGTTGTCCGGGCACTCATCTCCGCATTTGTCCGGCAACCAAAGGGAGCCAAACGAGCGCTTTGCCGATCGCGAGCAGCCAGGACGCGTTCGCGAATATCAGCCGAGGACTCGCTGGGACTCTGTCTGCGAAGATCACTCAACTCGACACTGGGCACAAAGATCTGCAAGTCCATCCGGTCTAGCAGCGGTCCACTCAACCTGGCGCGATAGCGTTCGATCTGGGCAAGGCTACAGGTACACTGGCGATCCCCCGAGCCGAGCCATCCGCAAGGGCAAGGGTTGGCAGAGGCCGCCAAGAGAACCGAGGCGGGCAATTCGATGCGCCCGGACACACGTCCGATAATGACGCGCCTATCCTCTAGAGGTTGGCGCATGGACTCCAGTGTGCTGCATTGAAACTCGGGCAACTCGTCGAGAAAGAGGACTCCGTTGTGAGCCAGCGACATTTCTCCTGCGTTGGGTGGGCTGCCGCCACCGATGAGTGCGGGAGCGGAGATCGTGTGGTGGGGCGCGCGAAAGGGCCTCTCAGTAATGAGACGCCCGTTGTTCAGGCTGAGAGAGGAGTAGATGCGAGTGGTCTCGAGCGCCTCATCGTGGCTCAGAGGAGGCAAGATGGTGGGAATTCGGCGGGCGAGCATGGTTTTGCCGCATCCCGGTGGGCCGACGAGCAGTAAATTGTGTCCACCGGCGACGGCGACCTCGAGAGCCATACGCGCGCACTCCTGCCCCCGAATTTCGCTCATGTCACAGCTATGATCGGTAGTAGTAGAAAGTACCGGCTTGGCTAACTCGGTAGGCTTTTCCCCACGGCAGTACGCGACAACATCAGTAATGTGGCCGGCGGCGATGATCTGAATATCAGACACGTCACCCGCCTCAGCGGCACTACAAGCGGGTACGATGATACCTCGCATGCCCAGCTTTCGGGCCAAAAGCGCGGCGGAGAGCACTCCTCGTACGTTGCGCAATGCTCCATCGAGGCCGAGCTCTCCCAAGATCAAAAAACCACGCAGAGGCTCTGGTTCAATGAGCTCCTCCGCCACCAATACTGCGAGCGCGATGGGCAAGTCAAAAGCAGCTCCCTGCTTGCGCCGGTCTGCTGGAGCGAGGTTGACCGTGACCTTTTTGCGAGGCATTCCATGTCCAATTTGCTCGAGCGAGGATTGGATTCGAACCGCCCCTTCTCGTACTGAGGCAGTTGGCAGCCCAACGACCTGATAGGAAGGTAGCTGCCCAGATCGAATATCGACCTCGACCTCGATCGGAAAGGCATCAATGCCCAAGAACGCACAAGATTGAAGCATCGCCATCATGCAGAGAGGCCAAAGCACAAGTGAGGCCAAGCGTAACTACGTGAATTGTGGTGAATCTTGTCCGTATTTCAGACAAGTTGTCCGTATCTCGTCCAAAGTCCGTCCAAAGTCCGTCCAAGCGATCTTCCTCGTCACCAAGGCGATCGCGCCAGGAATTTGCGTTATGGTCCGGCCGACTATGCTCAAGCACCGCATCACAGACGTATTGAAGGGGAAGTTTCCCACCGGCGAGACTGTCGCTGTAGAAGGCTGGATTCGTACCCGCCGCGACTCCAAGGCTGGGTTATCCTTCATTAATGTACATGACGGCTCCTGTTTTGATGCCATTCAAGTTGTCGCTCCCAGTGATCTAGAGAACTACGAGAGTGAGATTCTCAAGGCCGGAGTAGGTTGCTCCGTCCATGTTGAAGGCACACTCGTTGAGTCGCAAGGCAAAGGACAATCCGTAGAAATCCAAGCGACGAAGATCGAGGTTGTCGGCTGGGTGGATGCTCCAGAGAGCTATCCCATGCAGCCCAAGCGTCACAGCATGGAGTACCTTCGAGAAGTTGCGCACCTTCGTCCTCGGACAAACATTATTGGCGCAGTAACAAGAGTTAGACATTGTCTTAGCCAGGCCGTACACCGATATTTTGATGAACACGGCTTTTACTGGATTCACACACCGATCATCACCGCCAATGACTGCGAGGGTGCGGGCGAGATGTTCCAAGTATCGACTCTCGATCTCAACAACCTGCCGCGAGACGAAAAAGGTGGTATCGACTACGCCAAAGATTTCTTCGGCAAGCAGGCGCATTTAACAGTATCCGGACAGCTTAACGTAGAAGCCTATTGTTTGGCGATGAGCCGCGTATACACCTTTGGCCCCACTTTCCGTGCAGAAAATTCCAACACCCGCCGTCACTTGGCCGAGTTTTGGATGGTCGAGCCAGAGATTGCCTTCGCCGACATTCACGACGACATGGACTTGGCCGAAGATTTCTTAAAGTATCTCTTCAAAGCAGTTCTAGATCAGCGCGGCGACGACCTTGAGTTCTTCAACAAGTGGGTCGACAAGGGTTGTATCAAGCGCCTAGAAGAATTCGTAGACGCGGACTTTGAACGCATGGAGTACGGCGAAGCAATCGATCGTCTCAAGGCAGTCAAAAAGAAGAAGTTTGAGTACCCAGTGGAATGGGGTATCGATTTGCAGAGCGAGCACGAGCGCTTCCTCACAGAAAAAATCGTAGGCCGTCCGGTTGCGATTTACAACTACCCAAAGGACATCAAAGCCTTTTACATGCGCATGAACGACGACGGAAAAACCGTTGCCGCGATGGATGTGCTGGCGCCCGGAATCGGCGAAATGATCGGTGGTTCACAGCGCGAAGAACGTCTCGATGTGCTCGATAGCCGGCTAGATGAGCTCAATCTGCCCAAAGAGGACTATTGGTGGTACCGGGATTTGCGCAAGTATGGAACGGTTCCACACGCGGGATTTGGGCTTGGTTTTGAGCGCGCCATTTTGTACGCAACAGGCGTCGACAACATCCGCGAAGTAATTCCATTTCCGCGAGCTCCTAGACAAGCAGAGTTTTAGGAGACAACTACCTGTGCGGGGGCGACCCGTACAGGACTCGATGACCGAGCACACGACGGGGACCGCAGAAACAGGCAACGTGATATTGCAGCGTTTGCTCGGCTCTTTAGGACGTGCCAGTAGTAGACGTGGCAGACTCGATGATGGCCTGCAGAGTTTTTCTGTCAAAGGGTTTGTACAAGACCCTTTTGCCCGAGGTGTTAAGAAATTCTTCCGACTCTACAGAAAACGCACCACCGGTAATGAAAATAAACTTGCCGCAGACCTGGGGCGCGCGCTCCTGGACAATTGCGTACAACTCGCTCCCGCTCATCTCGGGCATCATTAGATCGCAGAAAATGAGATCGTAGGAGTCAGAGCACACCGCTTCTAGGCCTTCGTGTGGCGAGTGGAGGACCTGAACATCATACGCCCGAAGCAATCGCTTTAGCGTCTTCGCCACCAGTGGCTCATCATCGATAATCAGTATCTTCACCGCGGCTAACATACCGTATTTTATGACTCAATAGAAGATTAGATCATGGTCAAGTGCAAGATTAGCAAGCCGCCAATTCTGATCGGACATTGCTCACATAGGCTCGGGGTCACCACGCAGATGGTGTATCGAGTCGCCATTTACGGTCTATTGAGTGAAAACACCATTGATAACAAAGCGTATTGTATTGGCCTGGCGTTTGCGTACAATCTGCGTATGCGTCGCTTTGCCTTAATTAGTCTACTTCTGCTTGGATGTTCCTCAAAGATTGGAAACAATCAAAACGGCACAGTCGACGCACGAGAGATTGATTATCAAGTTCCCCCAGAACCCAAATCGGGCAGCGGCACCGCGCCAGGTTGCATGGGGGTTACGGCCCGAGGTGAATGTCAGCAAAACGTTGCTGTCTTCTGCGACATCGACAGAAATATGATCAGACGAGTGGACTGTGGCGCACAGATGACCACTTGCATCATAGACGTTGCTCGGGGGGCGCAGTGCAAGTCAGTAGACACAGATCCCAACGGAGGAACTACGTCCCCTTGTGCAGACACTCAGGTTTCTGAAGCGGGCTATTGTACCAGTGACAATGTCGCTGTGTTTTGCGATACCAGTGGCGCCGATCCCCAAACTAGAACTTGGAATTGCGCGGCAGAAGGCAAGAATTGCGATAACTGTCCGAACGGCGAACGGTGTTGCGGCGGCACTCCTCCTGTGGAACCGGAATGCGGCACTATCGATTTTGACGGTGTTTGCGAGGGCAATACTGTAAAGTGGTGCAACGACGATGTCTTGAATACCCTCGACTGTGATCTGACCGAACAAGTTTGCAACGATACTTGTGCACAAGGATTTTATTGTTGCGGCGAAACAAGTGATGAGTGCGCCACGATTGGTGAGGCCGGCGTTTGTGCCGAGGACAAGAAAAGCTACGATTTTTGCTTCTTCGGTGGGATTGAAACCTGGGACTGTGATGCGGACGAAGAATGCAAAGTAGGCTTCTGCGGCTCGGGCGCAGAGTGTTGTGTTATCGGCTCTCTTCCCATGAATCGTTGTACCGAGATGGGGGTTGATGGCATTTGTACTCCCGAGGGCAAGCTAGAATACTGCCTGGGTACATTAGAGTCTGATATTCAAACAGTTGACTGTGACTCTGGCGAAAGCTGTCAAGTTGATATCTGTTTCACTGATGGAGCAGATTGCTGTCCGGATCCGGCACCGTAACTTATAGTCAATTTGCTTACCCGCTATACCTCAAATGAAGTCAATCCTAAGAAAAGTACTGTTGGTAGCCGGTTGTACGGCCTCCATTGTTTCCTGTGGCGATGAACCAATCAACGAAGTCGTCCGGGACGGCGTTGGGCTAATTGTTGTCCGATCAGAGATATCGAATGGTTTGTCCGGGAATATCAAGTTCGAGATTCCGCCTGGTACCAGTTCATTTCTAATTGAAGTCCGTGGCGATCGGGGGCGTTATACCCTGGCAGAATTCAAAACTCCTAACGGACGGGACCAAATCAGTGGTGGTGGTTTTGTAACCCGGGGGGCCATCGAGGTGCCAGGCCTAGTTGACTGGCTCTATCCCAACGATGGCGCAACTGGGATTGCATCGGGCAACTACTCGATGACAATTGTCGGACGAGATGGCGGCGGTAGTAATGTAAGTGAGGATATCGATGTTCTCATTTATCTGTCCGAGCCAAAACCTCAGAAAACCTGCGGGATCAAGCTAGACTTCTTAATCGATGACCGTGCGCTCAGTGCCGCCACCGTTGCCGATGGCAAAGCAATTGAGCGAATTGTGGAGCGTGTCGATCTGAACTTACGGCAAGTCGGTACCAAGATCATTGACTACAATGTTCAGCGAGTAGATATGCAATCGCCAGACATCGACTTGGGCAATGGCTCAGCGACTCGAATCGTAGACGATGTGTTGAGCCAGACACTGTACACAAGTCCACCCGCTGCACGCGCTGACTCAGTTCACGTCATGGTCGTCCGCCAAGTCGGTGGATCGGACCATCCCAATTTTGACCCACTGGGATACTCAATGGGCTTGCCTGGTCCTTACTCACCGAGTCGCGACACCTCGGCAGTACTGGTTTCTACCGAGGCATTTGCGAGAAACGGCAATCTCGACGCGGATGGCCTCGCATCCAGTCTTGCGCACGAGGTAGGCCACTTTCTGGGGCTCTATCACACTAGCGAGAAGCTGGGAGCGGCTCATGACCCACTGGATGATACTCCGACATGTAGCAACAGCCTGTCATGTACCGACGAATTCAAACGCAACATCATGAGTTCTTCGTTTTGGCTAGCTGGTGCATCGCCCGCTTCTCGAAATCGCTTCTCTGAGAAACAAGGAAACATTATGCGTGGGCACCCTCTGTGTATTCCGATGCAAGTGACCGTGGTTCCTCCTCCCATTGAGACGTGTGACTTGGAGTGTACTGCTCCCAATACCTGTGCAGTTCTCAGTGGCCGATTGAGTTGCGAGCGGGCCTGTGATCCATCTAGCGCAACCCCATGCGATACTGGTACTTGCCAGTCCGGTCAACTTGGCACCTACGTTTGCCAGTCTGAATAGTGGTACAGAATAGTGGTACCATGTCACTCTTCACTTGAGTGGCATGGACAAAGAGGAAACGAAGGCCGTTGATGAGGCCTTTGAGCTGTCACAAGAAGTTGCCTATCGAGCAATCGGAAAAGCGATTGTCATTATCGGATTCCTTTCCTATACGTCATTTTTGGCCATGGATTGGTATCTCTACCCGGACAGCTTTAGAGAACTAGCTATCGCTCGCTTGTCCGCGAGTGCAGTGCTTTTTTCCAGTATTTTTTTAATAGACATACTGCAAGGCAAGATGCTGTACCGCGCAGGCTTAGTTGTGGCGCTGGCCCCAGCTCTATCCACGGTGTGTATGACCTACTTCGTTGGTGGTGCGACCTCACCGTACTACGCCGGAATCGTTCTGGTGTTTATTTTCTCGGCGACTGCGCTGCCATGGCACTACATCTACAATGTGATATCGATTTCCATAAGTGTAGCCGCTTATGTATTCGTTTCGTACGTCTATGAGCAGACGCATACCACCCCGCCTGACT
>JAESTW010000415.1 GCA_016763395.1 Kofleriaceae bacterium | reverse complement strand
GCGCTGAACCCTGATGCTCTGCATCAGAACTTTTCTTTTATGGTGACTATAGCTCAACGGTAGAGCGCATGGCTGTGAACCGTGTGATGGGAGTTCGATATTCGGCCAATCTGTGCCAACAAATGGCACAAATCACCCAAACGCTCGCAAAAGCAAGCGTTTTTCTTTACGCGCTTACAGCGCTGAACCCTGATGCTCTGCATCAGAACTTTTCTTTTATGGTGACTATAGCTCAACGGTAGAGCGCATGGCTGTGAACCGTGTGATGGGAGTTCGATTCTCCTTGGCCACCCCGAATGCGGACCTCGTCTAATGGCAAGACCGTAGTTTTCCAAACTACTGATAGGAGTTCGAATCTCCTGGCCCGCTCCACTCGGACTTTGTCCGAACCGATTCTTGCGCTTCTAGCAATCTGGTGATTGCATACGGTTGTTAACCGGAGGGAGGTGGGTTCAATTCCCACGGGGCGCGCGACTACCTCCACCTGCGGACAGGATGCGGCGCTACGAACGCTGACAATGAAGGTTCGAATCCTTCTGGAGGTACCAATTGGCTGAGTAGCCCAACGGCAGAGGCATTGCGCTCAGAACGCAACCAGTGGAGGTTCGAATCCTCTCTCAGCTACCACGATCACGAAGGCAATCCCTTTCACTACTCTCTCGCGTCGTATTGAACAATCCAGCGTCGAATCAACTCGGCGTTTGCTGTCGATGTCGTGTGGTGCAGGTTGTCGTAGTAGGTCACAAGTAGCGACGCAGAATCGCCAGGAATAACGTTGGGAATGCTCTGGTCTGTACCAAAGCCCAGGGCGGCGCTGTAGCTCTCAAGTGAATAGGCCCCCTGCAGTCCGTGACAGGATGTGCACCCATCGTCCACGAGCACTTCCCGAATTGTCGAACTCCACGATACTGCCCCAGGAGTGGCATCGAATTGTGGGCCTGCGTCAGCGAGAGTTCCTGCGTCGGGCATAGCCTCCGATTCGCCAAATGGTGCTCCCGAGTCAATCCACTCTCGCCATCGCACTAGGGTCGGTCCACCTTCAACAAGTGATGATAAATGTCCTGCTGATCCTTTTGATTTTTCAACAAGGATACTAGTCCGGGCGTTTACTTGTTCGTAATTGGTCTGCCAGTCGACTTCACTGGACGGAAATCGAATCAGCTGCATCGGTATGGGGCCGCCCCCATGACAAGATTCGGACAAGCAGCCTGCAGCCTTTATATCCTCATGAATTGTTGGTCGAAAAACGGTCATGCGTTGCGAGCTTCCATCGGGCCCGATGCCGCCATCAGTCGACTTGAATTCGAATGTTCCAACTCCGCACGCAGCGAACGAAACGAAGACCGTAACAGGCAACCAAGGGCAGTTCATGGGGCTTCTTAATGCACTGCTCGTGCCGAATTATAGTGCATATTATTTTACCAATTGCCGTTCTGGGAGTCTGTCATTGCACCTATGGACATGGCTTAAACTACCCACTAGATGGGGACTACGCACTCCAACCGTCTACATTTGCTCCCCACATAGCATGCACTATAATACTGGCAGTGACACATTGACTCAGCTTGTTTGCGAGAAATCACGAGATCGCTCAGGTTCACAGATGGGAGCGGCTTTTGCATAACCTAAATACGAAATTGTAGTAGGGGAAACACGTAACCATGAAACGCAAATTATTCGTAGTCCTGAGCATTGTACTCGCCGGTTCCATTGCCAGCGCAGCAGGTATCAATGGCGCACTAGGCGAATTAATTACCGGTTTTCTTAGTGACCGTGGCTCCTCGGTGCAACGGGCCCCTCAAAGCCAACTCGCTCGGCGTATGTCGATAGACTTTACTGGTGTCGTTCCTAGTCTTAATGACATCGAGGCTACGAATGCGATGTCGTCCGAGGAATTGTTTGACTACTTTGCCGGCGCTGAATCTATGCCGCACACCAATGGCCTTCCCGCCTACGCCTGGGTGGCCCTTCTTCGCGACGCAGACGATTTTCTCTTTTCCAACTCCGTACAGTTCTCTCAGGTCTCTCACATCCAGGAGTTTCAAAGCCAACTCGCACGTCTCTATATAGAGGACTGGAGCTACCAAGAGTTTACGCGATGGGCCCTGACATCCCAAATGTTCCTCAATCGTTTTCCTTCTGGCGCCGACCGGGCCAATGCTGCCTTCTTCCTCTTCCTAGGCAGAGATAGCTTCACAAGCGAAGTCCCGGTAGGAAACATGTGGAACGGGTATGTACTTCGCAACCCCAATCTCGACGCGTCCGACTCAGAGACTTCTTCGGACTATCACGTCTACGACTACGCTCCCTCTCGCTGTGGAACCGAGGTGGTGTGTGAGGCGGAACTGTGGTCCCAGGTTGGCTCGTCCCCTCAAGATGCAATCGACTTAATCGTAGCGTCTCCCTTGTTTGCCGAGGCGGCTGTCGACCGCTATTGGCAACGACTCATTGGAACGCCACTTCCCGGTGTCAACTTTCCAATCATTCGGACAACTCTCGCCAACAACTTCGTAGCCAACAACTACAGCGTCAATTGGCTCATTCGAGAAATCGCGACCTCCCCCGCTTACACCCAGGAGATGATGTTCCGATGAAAGTACCTGCCATTCGTTCTTCCAAACTGCTTCTTCCTTTACTTCTCCTTGCTGCATGTTCAGCCCCGATAGATGCAAATGATGACCCTGGTGGTCCTGGCTCTGTCGATGCTGGTGGCGGTAGCTCAGGAGATGGCTATACCCTCTCCTTCTACTACGGCCCGATGAAGCCAATGTATGCAGAGTCCATACTCTATTCGATTGAGCGCATCACTGGGCACGATTTTGGTGCCTGGAACCCGACAATACCAGATCCCGCCACAGTCGCTTTTAGCAACAGCGGCAATGCTAGCGGTGCGTGGTATCCACACTGCCGTTTACTAGGTGGTTGTATGGATCACAGAATTCCTCTTAGTCGGACATCCTTCCTAGGAACCGCCTATGTGCTGCAACTAGAGAAGGCTGCAGCGGAGGCCTGCTACGACCGCGCGGCATTTGGCCACTTCCCTGGAGCTGTGGCGCCGAATCCGAGTTTGCAGGCTATCGACATCATCAATCATCAGTTCGCCGCAATTCTTGGTGCCACACCAACTTCCGATGACCTGACACGGTCTATCAAATACTTCGATGCTCACGTCGCGGATCCTGAGTTTGAAGACGTCTCAGCCTTGGAGAGCGCTGGCAGAGGTCACTGCCGTGCACTCTTAACAACCAACCGATTTCTTTTTTACTAGCCATAGGGGTTTCGATGAACAATAAGAATATTTCTCGACGTGGGTTTCTCAAGGCGATTGGGATAGGCACCACTGCCACGGTCTTAGCTCCGCATGTTTGGCGGCAGAGATCCGTTAGTGCGGCCCCCTTGGTTAGCAACATCAGCCTCTCAGGTGGTGCCATCTTCTTTGTCCTCAACGGCGGGGCGCGAACCCAGGCAGTCTTTAACGGCACAGTTGGTACCGGCACCAACCCCTTCGGACAGCTCTCAGGGCTGCCTGTGCCCCTCTCGCAAGTGATGGCGGGAAGTGGCCTCGACCTCAATGCAATCAACAGCAAGATCAATCTCATTAGCACTGCCCAACACGCCAATAGAACGGGAAATCACGGAACCGGACGCGCCATTGCTTGTACGGGATATCAACCGCAAGAAAACATGCCTGGTATCCTCACCCTGCTAAACCAAGCATTTTCGTTTCGAAATGTTCCCTGCATCAACATCGGTAACGACACCCCGACCACCAATATTGGCTCTGAAATCTCGAGTACTTTCTCGCCGATCAAAATTGCCTCGGCCCTCAATGTGAATGACATCACCTCGGCCATTCAATCGGTGCAGGTATCCCCAGCCGAGGCGCAGCGTCTCAATACGCTCCGTTACGGTGTCTCCGACCAATTCCTCCGCTCTACTAGTTATTCTGAGCCAGCGGACGTTCCCTTCTTCCAGCGCAAGGCCGCCGAGGTTGCAGCCCAACTCAACGACGATGCGCTGGACATTCGAACGAATGCGACGATGGGCAACTACCTCGACAACACGCCAATAGGAAACGCTGGCCTACGAGCATCCTTCGGCGTGCAAGCCAACGGCGGCGGCAGTAGTCTGGGAGCCTCTGCCATGTTGGCAATTCGGCTCCGGCAGCTGGGCTGCGCAGGTATAACCGTATCGACCGGAAACTGGGATCTGCACTCCAATGAACTCAACGTTCTTCCAAACCAGGCATTTGAGCTCGGACAATCCATCGCAGGACTTGTCGATCATCTCTCCCGCATCCCAGACCCAGTGTCCCCTGGCGTAAGTCTCCTCGACACAACAGTCATTACCGTGCTCACTGACTTCAATCGAGGCAACTGGTCCGTTGGCAGTGGCTTCAACGGTAACAACGGATCGGATCACCGTACCAATGAGGACAAGACTGCCTTTCAGTGCATTCCGATGATCGGTGGTGGCCTACCTGGCGGAAAAATTCTGGGAGAAATCGGCGCAAGCGGTTCTCCAACAGCGGGCTCACCCATTTACACCACCCAGCAAGTCTTGGCGACGGTGCTCGACCTCCTAGGCCTGCCTTCGACTGCGTACTTTCCGGGCTCGACCCCAATAACGCAGGATCTTCTCTAGTGACACAACGCCGTCGGACAACGATGACGCTGGTGCTGTGTGCTCTTGCCGCTTGCAAAGTAGGAGATTTTTCGGCGACCAGGATCGACGCTGGCACTGCTGGGGATGCGGGCAGAGTTACTCCTGATACTCCTCTTGATAAACAGGCGGCTCAGGACCGCTTTGTCACAACCACCGATCTCATGCGCTACACGATTGCCCCAACGTGTGCCGCAGAGAACAACGAGTGCCACTCCAATGAGGATTTTCCCGATCTGCACACAGAAGGTAATTTTTGGAACCTGCTTGGGCTCAATTGCAATCTAGGAGTCGGTGAGCGCGATACCATCGAAGACTATTGCGAGGGTGTTGGTGATGAGATTCGAGTCGTCAGCGGCGCGAATCAGGGATTCAGTGCAACCATCGGTTCCATTGAAGTTGTTACAGACCAAGATGGTGCTTTCACACACTACGCATTGACAGTTCAGACGGCGCCCTCCAGCGGCAATCAGGACGGTGCGGACTTTGAGTTCACGCGAAACGGCATCGCCATAGCAGCCCTCGGCGGTGGAGCCTCCCTGTCTATCGTCGCAGGAGATTCGATTCTAAAGGTTACCGACTCTCAGCACATTCCACTACCTAGTCTTGTCCGGCAAGGCGACGAAAATCACAATGGAATCTATGGCACTGGTGAAGGAACTATCATCAAGGCTGGTGATGCGCGAGGAAGCTACCTCGTACGCAGGCTCCTGCACGAAGATACCAACCGCGTGCGTATGCCACTCGGCGGACTTGTCGACAATCCAAACGAAGTGAATCCCTATCTCTCGGTCAACGAGATGTATGTGTTGATGAGTTGGATCAACTGCATGCAAGAGAGCGACGGTGTTGCATCGCCAATTCGCTACGACTGCGTTGAGAACGCGACCAACGAAGGGAAGTGGTAACCGTGAAATTCAAGTACGGGGCAATCCCCCTCGTAGTACTTTTTGTGTGGACTACGGCCTGCACTGTAGGAGATAGAACTCCACGTCCGGAGTTGAATTTTCTCACGGACATCGTTCCGATTATCGAAAGAGACTGTGGGACGAGTGTGTGTCACGCTGCCAGTGATGAGCAATTCGCAGGACTCCCAGCGTCCTATTACGCATTCCCTGTGGATTCCGATGGCAAGATAACTGGAAGCGATAGGCTTGAGGCGGCGCGTGCTCGTACACTTGAGAAACTCGCGTCCGAGGATGTAAAGTTTTCAGAGTTAATCCGTAAACCATTGGATGAGTCTCTCGGCGGCTTGGCTCACCGAGGCGGAACGCAGTACGGAAGCATGGCAAGCCCGGACTTGATTG
>JAESTW010000414.1 GCA_016763395.1 Kofleriaceae bacterium | reverse complement strand
GTCAGTATCTGGCTGTACCAGGGGCGATGGGCAATCCATTCAAAAAAACCTGAGGCATCCCACGCAATCCACGCAAGTATACGAGCTCGATGCAATATCAATGGGACACCGGACAGAAAATTGGGGACTCGTTCATTTTGAATCCAAGCCCCACCCTAATACTGCCATCCGAGGTGAAGAGTTGCGAAGCCAGCCACTGGAGCGACATCAAACTTCTCGCCGCCAATCTCGAGCTTCTTGTCGTCTGTCCGAATGTTTGCATAGACGCCCGCCCAAGGCAGGACATAGAAACCGGAATCAAAGGGCTTCCAAAGTGTGCCCACTCGCGCCATAGCGATCACGACCCCAAAGTCGATTCGCTCATCACTCTGATCTCGCTCGACCTCAAAGCCCTGATACGCCAATTGCGCGCCGACAAAGAACCCTTCGACTTTCCCAGAAAAGTGATAGTCGGCGAAGGTGGCGTAGGCCTTGTCAATTTGCGCATTCCATCCTTCGTCACGATTTTCAGAGTTGATGTCGGTAAATACATCGGGGAAGCTCATTCCGTAGGTTCCAGCGCTCACCACAAGTCCGGGAACGCTGGAGATGGGTACCCGGACATGTACTGCGTGACCACTCAGGCCAAAGGGCATCGGGTCGATTTCAATCATGATTTTGGGCGCGTCGGACTCAGCCGATTCGGTCGCCACGGCCGCTGTTGAGCTTGGTTCGTCCAGCGATTCGGCTTGCGCCTGGCCCGCGAAACCAAATAGCGCTAGCACTGTAACTCCCGCCGCGAATGTCTGTTGTGTTGTGTTCATGAATCTACAATGCAGCCAGACTTAGATTCTGTCCAATGCATCCTTGCCATGCTATACATGCACTAAATGAATCTATCATCTGTAGACCTAAATCTGCTTGTGATTCTACAAGCCCTGCTGGAGACCAGGAGCGTCACAAAGGCAGCCAAGCGTGTTGCACTCTCTCAGTCCGCGACAAGCCACGCGCTGAGTCGACTGCGAATACTTCTCAACGACGAGATTCTTGTCCGCTCGGGTAGAACCATGCAAATTACTCCTCGGGCACAACGCATGCAGCTCCAACTCACCTCGCTTCTGGACAGAGTTGAGCAGATCTTGGTCGACGATGGCAGCTTTGATGAGAAAACCCTAGAGCGAACGTTCACCATCGCGACTCTCGATTACGGCGAGCGGGTTTTTGTCGTGCCCCTCGGTCAGGAGCTCGCGCGTGTTGCTCCGCAGGTCAATCTCTACGTCATTCGCAGCCTGCCCATCGTTCAAGATCTGCGAGTTGGCGCCCACGACTTGGGTATTGGTGTTCTTTCTCCAACTGTTCCGGAGATCGAAAGTGAACTCTTGCTCAAGGATGACTTCGTATGCCTGTTGCGGGCCGGACACAAAGCCGCCAAGGAGCGCATCACCCTCAAGCGTTACGCCGATCTCGATCACATCGTAGTATCGCCAGGCGGAAAATCTCGTAGCCGAATCGACGACGTATTGGATTCCCATGGCTATCGGCGTCGTGTTGCCCGGACAGTTGCCAGCTTCGAAATCGCTCCCTCTTTGGTGTGCAACTCCGACTACATCCTTACAATGGCGGAACATATGGCACGCCCCATCGCCAAGAAACTCGGACTATGCGTGTGTGAGGCGCCGGCGGATTTTTCTGGTTCGGAAATCAGTATGGCCTGGCACCGGCGGACAAGTAACGACCCGGCACAGGAGTGGTTTCGAGACCAAATTCGTGCCGTAGCGCGAAACCTATGATGCCAACGAATCGGACAAAAAACACTTTGTGTAATTTTGTGGTTGCGTAAACTCAAAATCACTGCCACTATTGTTGAGCTTGAGAAAGCTGGTGGCGTTGAGTAACTTTGCTCAATGTATGTATCGATAGGATTATCATGACTACACCATCTATTCTCGCATCTAGCTCTTTGGACTCTAGCTCTTCGGGCTCTAGTACTACTAACGCAAGTTCGCCTGATTCAACCGCTACGCCAGGCGTTCTTCGTTGGGCCAGCATTGACCTTTTCCACAATGTTGTACGAACCTTGGAATTTCTTCACAGTGAAGAGGGGCCGGAACACGGCACTCAGCGGCCACGATTGCAGTACCGGGCCAAAGTTAAACTACATGGCACAAACGCTGCCGTTCAACGCACCTCTGGCGGTGTTTTCGCCCAGAGCCGCTCACGCGTGCTGACCGTCAAAGATGACAACCTCGCTTTCGCAAAGTGGGTTGACGAGCAATCTTCGTACTTTTCTCAGCTTCCTCCAGACACAACCGTGTTTGGTGAATGGTGCGGTAGGGGCGTACAGAAAAAAGTCGCCATCAGTCAGATAGACAGGCGAATTTTCGCGGTATTCGCCGTACAAATCGGACAAGGCGAAAGCGCACTGCTCGAGACCTGTCCCGAGCGAATCAAAGCAATCTTACCCGACGCTGACTTGGTCGATATGTACATCATTCCCTGGCACCTTATACCTATCAGTGTCGACTACTCGGCGTCATTGGAATCTGCTGTCGAAGAGATAAACGCCATGGTGCATGCCATCGAGCAGGAAGATCCGTGGGTCAAGAGCGTCTTTGACATCTCGGGCCTGGGTGAAGGTGTTGTCATGTATCCAATGCTCGCTAGCGCACTGACTCCTGAGAGTTTTTCGCTTTACGCATTCAAGGCCAAAGGCGAGAAGCATCGGACAAGCAAATCGTCCAAAGCAGCTCAAATCGTGCCAGAGGTCGCCGAAGGCGTACCGGAGTTTGTTGCCATGCAGTGCACCACAGCTCGCTTCGAGCAAGGATTCAGCGAAGCTTGCGACAATCAGCTGAACATGCGCTCGATGGGCGGCTTCATCAAGTGGGTCACGGCCGATGTCAAAAAGGAATCCGAGGCAGAACTCGAAGCCGCCGGACTGACTTGGAAGCAAGTGAGCAAAGAAGTATCAACAGCAGCTCGGCAGTGGTTTAAAGGGAAGTGCGAGAACATAAGGTGATCGATCTACAACAACATACAATCTTACTCGCCGTTGCTGGCTCGCGCGCCTATGGCATTCATACCGATGGCTCGGACGTCGATCTCAAAGGCGTTGCCGTTCCACCCAAAGAATACATTTTGGGTTGCGGCCCCGTCTTTGAGCAGGCGGACAAGCCGAGCGACATGGAACCATTTCGCAAGCTTCTCAATGAAGTGGAAAGCTCTGCCGCCAGCCAAACCAAACTCGAAGGCACTGTCTATGCCCTCAATAAGTTCTGCCGGCTGGCGATGGATGGCAATCCCAACATTCTGGACTTGCTCTTCTGTCGTTCAGAGGATGTCCGGTTGGCTACAGACCTGGGAGAAACTCTCCGGGAGAATCGTGAGATTTTCATCTCTGCCAAGTGTAAATTCACCTTTTCAGGATATGCCTTTCAGCAGCTTCAACGCATACGGCTTCATCGCCGCTGGCTCCTCGACCCACCTGAGTCCAAACCAGAACGGTCGAGCTTTGCTCTCTTTGAAGGTATCGCAGCAAACCAGGTCAAGGCAGCACTCGCAGCCGTACGAAAAGTGATTGACGAATGGGAACTCGATTTGTCCAGACTCGATAAGTCCGAGCGTGTGCCCATCATGCAAGGCGTCGCGAACTTTCTTGCAGAATTCTCTATCGCCGGAGATGCCAAGTGGATGGCTGCGGCTCGTTCTATTGGATACTCAGATAACTTCCTAGAGATTCTAGATCGAGAGCGCCGTTGGAAAGCCGCTCGTGAAGACTGGAAAAAGTACCAGCTGTGGAAGAAGCAGCGCAACGTCACAAGGGCTGAACTGGAAGCAAGGTATGGTTACGACACCAAGCATGGGGCCCACCTCTTTCGTCTGCTCAAGATGGCCGAGGAGATTTTGGTCACCGGCAAGGTCAATGTATGGCGCGAAGACCGAGAAGAAATCTTGGCCGTACGCCGAGGTGAGTGGAGCTACGACGCACTTTTGGAGTGGGCCGAAGCTAAGGAGGCCAAACTCGACGACATCTACCGAGCTGGGGAGTTTGCGATTCCCAAATCACCGGACAGGGCCGCAATAAACCAGCTCTGCGTCGATCTCACCGAGAGAGCGCTAGCGGCTCACACGTAGCGATATCTACAGCAGCCCGTCGAACTCGTCCGCTTGAGGGAAAAGCCCAAACACGCCGCCGGTATGGATAAATACGATTCGCTTACCAAACCTCTCCGGGTTCTTCGATAGCTCGCTCACCAGTCCGAAGAAGGCCTTGCCGGTGTATACCGGGTCAAACAAGATCGCATCCCTCCTGGCCATGTCTCGCAAGCACTCAAGCTCGGCTGGTGATGATTGTGCGTAGCCCCGTCCGACATAGCCGTCGATCATATGGATATTGCTTCGCTCAACGACCGGACAGGAAGCTTCTGCAGCCACGACTTCTTCGCATATTCGATGGATGCGCTGGACAAAGAATTCGGCATCATCACACACGTTGAATCCGGTGATTTTAGCTTGGTGCTTGTCAAAATCGTACATCTTCGCACCCAAAACCAAGCCTGCCCCGGTCCCACCCGATCCACAAGCGTACACGATCGAGGTTTCTACTGGGCTTTGGCCAGAGTTTTGGCTGGACTGTAGTTCACCGAGTTGCTCGGCCAATTCGCGGCAGCACTCAATGTAGCC
>JAESTW010000413.1 GCA_016763395.1 Kofleriaceae bacterium | reverse complement strand
TCGGTCCAGACTACCAGTTTGGCACCGGCAGCGGCGGCGGCACTTGTCCGGAAACAGAGGACTTTGTTGATCTCGAGCACTCTGGCTGGAGAAGGAAGTGGTAGTCCGCTGAATGTCGCGTCGGTGCCCACTGCAGCCACTTGCGTGTTCTCGACTTGATCTCGGGTTCCCAGTCCGATGCGCAAAGTCCCCCAGATATTGGCAGCAGCGAGAAGCAGCCCCCAGAGTACCAAGTGCTTGCGCGACCCCGCGCCCAATATGCTTTGTCCGATGAGGCAGGCGCCCCAGTACACAAGAAAGCTGATTCCCGCGATTCCAACGAGAGAAGCGCTCTGCAGTAGCGCGAGATTATCGAGTTGTGTGTACGCAGCAGCGCCCCACGAAGCGAGAGGTGTCAGGCTGTGTTGGGTAAACTCTAAGAGTACAAAAATGGCTGCAAAAGAAAGGCTTTGGTGCAGGCTCGACAATTCCTTTCTGAGCATATCCCAGAGAGTGAACCCGAAGGCTGAGAAGAGCCCAATAGGAACACCGTACATGAGCGCCATGACCGGTGGCAAAGGTGCTGTCATGATTTTGAGAGTTGCGACGCTCCATGCCACGCACAGCACCACAGCGAGTACTAGCTTTGCTTTCTTGGACGGGTGGCGGCTGAGAAAAACAAGAAATGGCACCGGCGCAACCCAAGCCGTGAGCCCCACCGACCAACGGAAGTTTGCCAATACGATGAGAAGAGTACCAAGGGCAAGTAGTGCCGTAGAGTGAAGGTAGCGTTTGTTCATGTGTTTCACGATTTGTCTCCGTAAGAGCTGAGTTTTTGGCCGACTCGCTGGTGTCCAAGATGCACTTGGATCTCTGGATGCTCGCTCACCATATTGCGAAGTATTCTCAGTGACTCTCTATTCCTCTTGTGATCAGCGGTATAGCTACCTGGCTCGACACCATTGGCCCATCCGAAACCAGTGTGGCAAGTGTCGCCAGTAATAAGGACGGGGCCATCCTTAGAGCGAATCAGAAAGGCAACACTTCCGGGCGAGTGTCCGGGCATGTGCAAGACCCAAAGGCTGCCATCGCCAAAAACGTCGATGGCATCGTGCTCTTTGTCAAACTTCCACTCTCGCAACGCTGCTTTTCCCGCCAACAATCTATCGGCGGTTCCCTGTACGAAGAGATGCAGAAACGCGCTATGGCTGATGTCACCTGGGCCGATATAGACGGGCACCCTATTGCCGATGTCCGGCATTCCGAGAATGTGGTCGAGGTGCAAATGCGTCAAGAACACGCCTTGCAAAGGGCCGGGCAAGGTCTCGAGTATTTTTTTCGTACTGATGTGAGTGTTGAGTTTGTCGATGTTCATCGACTTGGCAACCATCCAGCCAATTGCGTCACTATCACCATCGGACGCCAACTCTTCACTAATGCCGGTGTCGATTAGAAAGGTGCCGTACCTGGAATGAGTGATTCGGTAGGTGTAAATTTCGATCGACTCGAGTGTGTCTTTGACATGCTTGGCCTTTGGGTGCTTGAGGTTCAGAAGGCCAGATCGGTCAACTGCCCAGCTTGCAGCGACAATGCGCTCAAACTCGATAGGGCCACTGAGCTCCTTGCTAGCAAGACTTGCTTGAGCAGCCGCGATCGTAGCTGGCGTGCCCATCTTGGCCTCAATACGGCGATGGGAGCTAAACGCACAACCGGCGCTTAGGGACATTAGAATGAACAGAATTGACAATTTCATCGTTGGCTCTCCATGGTTAAGATCACCATAGGCAGAACGCAGACGCATGGATAGCCACTGAAATCGCATGCTAGTATACGAAAATGAATATCACGTGGGACAATGCTCAAACCTTCATCGCCGTCGCTGAAACTGGTTCCTTCAGCGCTGCAGCAAAAAAACTCGGCATCAAACAACCCACGGTATCAAGACGAATTGCTGAACTTGAGGAGCACACCGGAGGCCCTTTATTTCATCGCGGTCGACGTGGGACGAAAGTTAGCTCCGCAGGTGAGAAGCTGCTGCCGGCTGCCCGGGCCATGGCTCTCTATGCAAAAGATTTTGAACTCTTGCTGTCCGAGTACAGCGATGTCCCAAAAGGCACCGTACGCATCGCGGCTCCACCCGGCGTTGCCCTAGATGTGCTCGCCCCCTTCGCCAAAAGACTCCGTGAAGAAGAACCGGACATCCGTCTAGAGATTTTGTCCGGAATTGATGCGGTAGACTTGACTCACGGCGATGCAGACTTGGCCTTGCGCACCCAGGGCCCGCCCCGAGAGAAAGACCTAGAGTGCATCTGGAAATTCGAAGCAGACGTCGCCGCCTATGCCAGCGAAGAGTACGAACAGTCGCTACCTGCAGGGGCAACTCTGCAAGATATCGACTGGATCACCTTTAGCCATCCTTTTGAGCACCTACCGCCAGGGCCACAACTTGCCGAAATCATCGTTGGATTTAAACCGGTGTTCTCTAGCAACAGTTTCATCATTCAACTCGAAGCGGCATCTCGCGGTATCGGCGCCATGTTTTTGCCCAAAGGACTTCACGGGAACACCAGCGCGCGACATCTGGTACTACTGGACATCGACACGCCCAAAATCACGGGTTGGGTCTACCTCATCGCCTCCAAGCGCGCCCGTTGGGTTCCGCGCGTAAAGGCCGTAGCTGACGCTCTGACTCGATACCTGAATGACACGATCATCCAGACTATGGGGCGTGAATGACAGAGAGAAAATGACAGACACCCGGACATCGTCCCGCTTTGGAAGCTTGTCTCCTGATCGGTATTCCTCTACTATCGTCCGCAGCACTCAACCTTGTCATTCCTATCGACAGTGTCCGACTCAAGCTGCAAAACCAACCCGAAAAACCAATGCCCAAGACCTCCGATCGCGATTTTGTAAAACTTTGTTCTGCCCGGGACAGCGCTGAGGCGTCCTTCCTACGCAGCTACTTGGAGTCGGAGGGAATCACGGTGTACATTCAAGGCGAGAACCATCGTTCGATGCTGGGCATGGTTGGGGCGTTTATTGAGCTCAATGTCCTGGTTGCCTCGTCAGACTATGAAGAAGCCAATGCCATGATGCAGGCTTTCGGCGAGGCGCAGCCGGACGATGAAGGTGGACTTGAAGGTCCCTACCGAGACGACTTTAGTGAAGAGGACGAAGAAGACGATGACGAGTTGCAAGCTGCCATCGAGAAGCGAACTAAAGAAGTTCAGAACATGGCGATACTAGTTCCCTTTGGTGGCGCTCATTTCGCTGCAGGGGCACCCGTACGGGGCCTGGTGCTTGCAGGGCTTAGCGCCTTGGGCATCGCCGGAATACTAACCGGTGGTTCTGCGCTATCTTTACTACTTGTTCTTACATCTATATTAATGGATCGCAGTACCGTTAAACCAGTTGTGATCCGAAGCGTACGAAAATCAAGACGACTGGCAAAGCAGGCCGGGTCCCATCGCAATGGTGCCGGATAATTGGCGTCGCTAGCCCTCGTCGCTAGCCATCGTCGCTAGCCCTCGTCGCCACTGTCCACGTGTAGACAATTCCGTCCATTCTCTTTCGCCTTGTACATCGCTCTATCGGCGCACCGGACTAGGCTGTCTATGTTGTCCGCAGCTCCTGGGAAAATCGCCAAACCGCCACTCGCTCCGATTTGTACCGAGACATCTCCCAGGCTGATAGGAAGACGAATTCGTTCGAGTATGCGCTGTGCAATTTCCTCGGGATTGTCCTTGGCCAAATCTTCTAACAACACAGCAAACTCATCACCACCGAGCCGGGATACAGTGTCGTATTCTCGGACAACCGCGCGCATCCTAGCCGAGACTTGCTGTAGAACCTGATCGCCCACCTCATGGCCATATTTGTCGTTCACGGGCTTAAAAAAGTCCAGGTCAATGTACAGGAGAGCGCATTCTTCGCCGTTTCGCCGCGTCTTGGCCAGGCACACGCTCAGTCTATCTCGCAATGTTGTCCGGTTCGCAAGGCCTGTCAAGCTATCGTAGTGAGCCAATTCTACTAGTCGACATTCAACTTGTTTTCGTTCGCGGGCAAATTGAATCGAGCGGAGTAGACTTTCGTCGGACAACGAGCTCAACTGCAGGTAGTCCTGAGCACCAAATCGCAGTGCGTGAATGGCGAGTGCCTCATCTTCTATCTCGCTGGTCACGATTACCGCGGCCTGTGGTTGAGCACGTTGCGAGCGGGTCACCGCATCAAGCCCTCGGGCATCGGGCAGACTCAACTTTGTCAACACGACTTCAAAGCGCTGTTCGTGCAGAGTGCTCAGCGCAACCTCAAGCCTCGGACAAACCGTGATTCGTGCCACCGAACTCAAGATACTTCTAAGCTTCTCCACCTTCTCGTCTTCGTCCTCTATGATGAGAAGATCGAATTTGGCCAGTGCGTTCGATGAATCCTGCAGACGTTTTTTGTGCAGCTCAAACGCCAACTTCAAACTTGCGAATAGCTCGCGTTCCTCCCAAGGCTTTGCAATCACCGATGCAATAGCATCGTCAATTCGCTCGTCGGCCTTGAGATCCAAATCAGGCGCGCCGGTAATGACTACGAATACCGTGTCCGGGTGCAAGGAGCGGAGACGAACCATCAGAGTGAGCCCGTCAATCCCTGGCATTCGCAAGTCTGTCACAACCACCGGATACTCGTGCGAGAGCGCCAAGGACATCGCCTCGTCACCACCTGCAGCCAGTGTTAGCTGGTAGTCCGTCCGCCTGAGCGCACGAGCAAACGACGAGCGAACCCGAGGGTCGTCGTCAACAAATAGCAGTCTCTGCGTTTCACCCATCCGGCCCGTCACAACGTTTCAAAAGTAGTAGCTAGAAATCTTCGGAGGAAAACGCGCCCAAGCCTGTGACAATGGCAAAAAGCAGGCAGGGAATTGCCGCCATGCCCAAGCTCAAATCAGCTGCATCTCGAATTCTCGGAGCTGAGAACAGAAAAACGACTGCTGCGGTGCCATTGATCGACATCATAAATGCCCATGCCACCCGCTTGCCTTTGAGCGTGTAGTACGAAGCAGCAAGTTCGATCGCGCCAATTACAACGACTGATACTGACAAGGTTCGTGTGACTGAGACTGAGCCCGACCAAGCTTGCAACACAAGCCAAGCCCCAAAAAGGATCATCGCCAGTCCCAGTAGCCCTCCCAAAATAGCCGCAGGTAAGGCTAGCGAGGATGCCGTGAGAGTATTCGTTGGGAGAGTCTTTGCGTCTGTTGCTGACATAGTTGCTACTTTCTTTTCTTGAACATCCGGGACCAAAATCCCTTGTTGGCGGTACCGGTCGCTATTTCACCTACTGGCTCATCAGCGAATGCGGACATGACATCGTCTGGCCGGCGAATCGTTTGCGCCTGGACAGGCGACATTGGAGACCGCTGAGCAACAGACTGCTGAGCGATGGACTGCAATGGCGCTGAAACGAGTACTTGTTCCGCCCCTTGCGGTAATGGACTCGTTTCCGCGCGAAGATTTGCAAATCGCGGTGGCACTTCAACGGGTCGCTCGGACAAGGGGATGGACACAGCGGCCTTGCTCGACTCGTCTTGATCTTTCAGATACTCCCGTTTGAACTCTTTGCGCATGAAATCCTTGAGTTCCCGAATGTCAAAACGGTAGCCTTCTAGGACTTCGCTCAAGTCGGTAAAGAGATCTGCAGAGTTTTGATACCGATCCTTTACATCTCGCGCCAACGCCTTCATGACAATTCGGTCTAGCTCCGGCGACACTCGACGATTGAACTTCGAGGGTGGAGATATATCCGCTTTGCGTACCCGCTCCATCAATGCGAATTCGGTGTCACCACGAAAAAGCTTCTCGGTCGTAAGCATCTCGTGCATGATGATGCCCGCTGAGAAAATATCTGTCCGTTGATCAACCGGCATTCCTCGAATTTGCTCGGGCGACATGTAGCTGAATTTGCCTTTGAGTATCCCGATCTCCGACGTGAATTTCATCAGTGCTTGGGCAATACCGAAGTCTAAGAGTTTTACTTCGCCAGTATATGCAACTCGGACGTTTGAAGGCGATACATCTCGGTTGACTAAAGCCAGTGAACGACCGTCGCGGTCAACCAAATTGTGAGCAAAATCCAAGCCTTTGGCAATTCCAACACCAATGTGTACCGCGTGTGGGACTGGAATTCGCAAACTGCTTTTCTGACAACGGCGCAATACTTGGGTCAGATCACGACCTCCGATATACTCCATCGCAATGTAGTGCTGGCCATCGAAGTCTCCGAGTTCGACTGTTTCAACAATTGCTTCATGTCGCAGCAAGAGAGCCAATTGCCCCTCGCGGTGAAACATGTCGACGAATCGGGCTTCTTTTGCCAACTCTGGCCGCATCACTTTGATCGCGAGTGCCCGAACACTGTCAGGACTTCCAACACTGTCTGGACTTCCAACACTGTCTGGACTTCCAACACTGTCTGGAGTCGAATCAATCCTCCTGGCTCGATACACCTCGGCCATGCCGCCCCGCGCTATCAACCCAAGCAGATAATAGTGACCGAACACAACGGGCTCACTGGGTGAACCCGAATTCAACTTAGGTGGCTTTCTCAGACTGCTCATGGAAGAAAAAAAGGCGCTAAAACCTGGTCAAATAGTACCAGTGTGCAGCGATATATCTCGCTCTTCCGACAGACATTCTTGTCGCACATCGTAGTTGTTTACCCGAGATCAGTGACCCCAGCACCCACATTGTCCCGATCAGTACATAGTGTATTTGGTTTGCAGAATCATTGAGATAGGTACAAGGATTCGATAAACTTGCTTCTATTGGCGCCATTGAGCTGCCTGGAGACCCAATCGATTGTCCCGACACCGAGTTCTGGCTATATCCCGAGAGCGAGATCAACTTCGCAGAATTGTCCAAGCGTTAACCGACACTGGCGCGGAAGTAGATGCTATTTTGTCCACCGAGCTGATCGGATCAGGGCAAATTGGCCACCGGTACGTATTCATCGACATTGGCAATGCGCGCCAAGGGGAGGATTTAGAGTTTGTGCTGAAAAACAGCTCTGAGCAAACCCATGTCGCTATTATCACCGATGACGCACCGCTTGGAGAGTTCACAAACTTGCTCTCTGACGTTCGGGTCAACCACATCATCAGTCGCGAAGAATTAGAACACGGGGTGTACGTCACCGCACAGAAATTGCTCTCTGGTGACATCTTCGGCATTGAACGATACCTGCCCGAAGGTACTGACATTCACTATGTCCGGCT
>JAESTW010000412.1 GCA_016763395.1 Kofleriaceae bacterium | reverse complement strand
TCAATGCCAGCTATGGGGTGGCGGAAACGGCGATATGCTCTTCGCCAAAACAATGCGTACCGCGCTGGCGGACAATCCTGCATTTGTCCCAAGTGTCGCCGAAATCCAGTTTATCGATAGGTTGCTGGCCGCCCCTTGGGTTGCCGCTACTGCGGTTCCTCAAGCCAACTGGAGTACCGAGTTGGCTAGCGCAGGCAACCGTCACCTTGGATCACTTCGCTCTCTTGGGCTTGCCAAGTGTTGGCAGCGCACAGACTGCCCCGGTTTCGCTGCAGTGTACCAACGGCAATACGATCTGGTCGCAGGCGACTCAGAGCTATACCCAACTGGTAGATCTCGCAGACATTGACAAGTCCTCTGCAATGCTTCCTCCGGGGAATGCCGAGGCACGTGCGTCCGAAGCAGCACAAGACCAAACGTCCCTGTGGGCCTCTGGCAGCTTGCGTCCGGCCCCTCTTTCTCAAGAGGCCATTGACGCAATCACCGTATCAACGCAAGTTGTATCGCCGCGCTTCTGAAAACATAAAGCCTACCCTCGTGGTTACTCACATGCCTTCGACTAGCCAAGTCGAATACATCTGTCCCGAGGGCAGGCGGTCCCGTAGGCGCCCACCTATCCGGTGCTTCACTCCGACAGTGTCGAGTGGGCGCAACTACTCAGTTAAAATCTGTTTGGGCCGGACGTAGCCTGCGTACCTATCGGTATGCGCGCTGTGCTTGGCGGGCGCGTTGCCCTGCAAGCCGTCTCTTGGCCAGTTCTCTTTGTGCCCAGTCTAGGGCGTCACTCCACTGTCTATCGCGTAGTGATATTTCATCTCGAATTTTTCGGCACTCTTGGTTGCCTTTGAGTAAACCTGGTTCTCTCTCGAGAATTACTCGTAGATCGTCTAGCTCGATCTCTCGACTGCGAAGCATTTCATTGCTCGCGTCAATCACCGCGTCCGGATCGGGTGCTCGGGGTGGCTGTGGAGTGAGTTCAAGCACTCTCCGCAGCCTTTGTGTTGCCAGCTCAGCGGACACTATCCGCCTCGAGAAAGGCTTCTCTAAGCTGACTCACCACCGCGGCGGCTTGCTCAACTAACACTTTGTCGTTGGACATGTTTGCCTGCATCAGGCAGTCAATCACGTAGTCGTATAGAGCGGCTAAATTGCCACACAAGTCTGGTGCTAACTCGTGATCAAGGGCAGCGACTAGCTCCATAATGATCTGATTTGCGTGATTTATTGCGCCAGCCTTCACTGGAACATTGCTGCTATCCATTGCGGCTTTCGCATCATCACAATCACGAAGAAAGCGAAGATAGAGTCTGTCGAGTATCTTCGACTTGGATGACGATTCGAGATCGACTTGCTGATAAACTTTGGCTGCGCGTGCGTACATTGAATCTCCTAAAAACCGAGTGCGGTCAAATACTGTTGTTGTGCATTTAGCCGAGACATGGTCTGCTCAAGGGTCGCGAATTGTTTGTTGAGCTGGTCGGCAACCGACTGTGCTCTACTCTCAACTCGCTCAATTTGCTCATCAAATACCTTAATCCGACCGTTGAGCGATTCCGTCTTGGTTGTGAGAAGACCAGTCCCGCTCTGTGTATATGTTTCGACCAAATCTTGGAGGACTTTGGCTAAACCGTCATTTCCTCCGTTTCCGGCGAAGATATTGTCGATAGCTCGGGGATCGGAAGCTAGGGTTTCACTCAGCTTCGTGCTGTCGATTGAGAGTTTTCCCGTGTTGTCGAGTTCAAGGCCGATAGCGCCCAGTGAAGATGTCTCTGAGCCGTTGGTATAGCCTCCGGACACAACTCCGCTCAATGCGCGCTGCAGCGCCCGTATCGTTGAATCTCCGAAGAGAGAGCCAGCATCCTTGTCGACTCCGGTAAATGAGAGTTCGGAAGTTACAAGGCCGATCGCAGCATTGTACGAATCAACGAACTCCTGAAGCTTCGTAGTCGTGGCGGTTGAGTCTTGTGCGATTTGGATAATTGTGTCCGGATCGCCGAGCTGTGACTCAGTCAGTAAATCCAAGGTCACTCCGTCAATCACATCTTCCACCGAATTCTTCGGTCTGGTGATGGCGATACCGTTCAATGTAAACTGCGCGTCTTCCGCGGCTAGGAGTTCTGCTCCCGGCTGAGTAAAGCCCAATGCGTCTCCAGTCTCACCGAAGGTAATCGCGTTTTCGAGGCCGGTTTCCTCCGAGGTCACCATAATCCGGTAGTTGGTACCGTCAAACAGGACGCTTGCGGTTGCCCTGGCACCCGAATTGGTGATCTTGTCCGCAATCTCCTGAAGAGAATCATTGGAATCGTAGTCGATGGTAACTACCGCATCAGAACCAACAGTTAAATCCAATGTCCCTGTTCCCATTACCCCCGGATCGGCGGTAGCGTAAACGTTGGACTGCGAGGTTTGTGCCTGAGCGAGATTTGTCACCCGCATGGCGAAACTACCGGGATTGGCAGCTCCTGTACTCGTCAGCTTGATGTTCTCCGCGTTGGAGGTCGTCACCGACATCTTTCGAATTTCGTTGGCAGTGCCAAAATCATCGAGTTTGGTTTTTAGGTCATTAAGAAGACCACTTAGACGGCCCACGGTTGAAATTCTCTGTTCAACCTGCCGTTTTTGAGTGGTAAAAATATTCGCCCGAGAGCGTTCGATCGCGACAAGAGAATCAACGATGGAACCCGTGTCTAGTCCCGATGCTAGTCCGCTAAAGTTAATTGGCATTGTTTGATTCTCCTGGTTGAAACGCCTTAAGCGCCATCAGGTTTCCCTGTGGCGCTCAGTCGCTTACTAGATTAGTGATAGTGCCGCTGATGGCAATCCGTTCGCTTGTCCCAAGACGGACAGACCCGCTTGTGACAAAATTTGGTTCTTGGTAAGTTCCGCTGCCTCGGACGCGACATCGACGTCTCGGATTCGAGAGTTCGCTGCGCTGAAGTTCTCGTGAGCCACCGCTAGGTTCGAGATTGTGATTGTTAATCGATTTTGGAAAGCACCGACTTTCGCTCGAGAAGTAGAAAGTTGCTCAATCGCAGTATCAAAAGTATCAAGTGCTACTTGTGCTCCTGCCGCGGTTGATAGCGTGATACTCGCCATACTCAAACTGCCCGTCGTACCATCAGTGCCGATAACATCCGACTTCGACTCCGTGATACTCAGTGAAATCCTGTCATTGGTAGTATTCTGAAACCCGACTTGCATCGTGAGTCCAGCAGACGCGCTGCCATCAATCAGTTTCTGTCCGTTGAATTCCGTGGTATCCGCGATTCGGTCAAACTCCGCTTTGAGCTCATCAAATTCGGCATCAATATAGCCACGCTCGGTTCCGCCGAGTGTTCCGTTTGAAGCCTGTACCGCGAGTTCTCTCATTCGACTAACGATTCCGTGTTGCTCGTTGAGCGCGCCCTCTGCCACTTGCGCAAGAGAAACTCCATCGTTTGCGTTTCGTCCGGCTTGTGCGATGCCGCGAATATCGGCTTTGAGGTTCTCACTGATTCCCAGTCCCGCTGCGTCATCCGACGCTTTGTTGATTCGAAGTCCCGAGGAAAGTCTTCCGATACTTTCTCCAAGAGCCGATTGTGCTTTGTTAAGATTCCGCTGCGCTCCAAGCGACGCCACATTTGTTAAAATTGAAATTCCCATTGCTTCACTCCTTGTTGTGGATCACGGCCAAGTGACCCGGTTGCACCCAAATGGTCTCTGCAATGAAGTGATTCGCCCAAGGCCCAATTGTGTTGGAAGCTTACATTTAGCAGATATAACTTTTGAGACATATCGACTTTGTAATTCTGAAATGCCAGGT
>JAESTW010000411.1 GCA_016763395.1 Kofleriaceae bacterium | reverse complement strand
TGCCGATTTCCTTCTTGCAGCCTTCTGCGGGAGGAGCCGGACTTGTAGACATCGGTGATCGTCGTATTTAGCTCACGCCGGCGCAATTTGATTTAATGACCCTCTTGGTCAATCAAATGCGCACTGAGTCCGAGCAAGTGATTGAGCTCCGAGGGTATCTGCCCTCGGCTCAGCTCATCGAAAAGGTGTCGTGGGATACTGCATACCCCACGGACAATCATCTCAAACAGCTTATCCGCCGAGTACGAAAAATACTGGACAGCGAAGGACTTGGAAACTTAATCGAATCACGCCGCGGCTTCGGATACCGCTTGCGTTGTATTCCGGTTTAACGGCCTTAGGGCACAGGGAAAAATAAAAGACCTGTTCTGGACCCGATCCATCTCGCCTGGCGCTTCGCTCTTCGTTGCTCAGTCGGTTACTGGGCCAGCCCAGCGCCCTTATTCGCGCCTCGCCAAACGAGCTCCTCGAACCCAGAATTTGTTCATTTATTTTCCCCTGCGCCCTAACTTCGGTGTTCACACTCCATACGAGAAACTCGCAGCGCTGCCGCAGGAATTGCGATCAAAGATGCGCCTCATTCACTACCCGGACAGTTTCAACTTGGAGACCAGCACAATAGAGCCACTTCGTCAGGGAGTGGTTTATGAAGTTTGATGGTGGCTACCCCCTTGAGATTGCACTGTTTTTTAGGCGCTACCGCTGCCCGCTTTCTCCAGGCAGGCTAATTTAGTAGAGTCAGGCCCATGGAAAGCTCGATTGTTTCACTGCGCAATGAAGGCGACATCGCCGTTATCACTATGGACGATGGCAAAGCAAACGCCCTCTCGCCCGCTATGCTTGCCGATTTGAACAGCGCATTTGATGAAGCTGAAAAGCAGTCAAAAGCAGTTGTGCTGACCGGCCGACCAGGACGTTTCAGTGCAGGCTTTGACCTCAAAGTCATGATGAGTGGGCCGGACAACGCACAGGCAATGTTAATGGCAGGTGGCGAGCTCGCTTTGAGGCTCTATGAGTTTCCATTGCCGATCGTCATGGCGGTAAGCGGACACGCGATTGCCGGCGGTGTACTTTTGGCAGCCACTGGCGATGTTCGGATCGGAGTCAAAGGAGACTTCAAACTCGGACTAAACGAGATCCAAAACGGCATGCCGGTACCAATCCTGCTCCACGAGTTTGCACGAGACCGACTGACTGCCAAGGAGTTTGTGCCATCGGTATTGCACGCCAAGATGTACAGTTCAGATGAAGCGGTCGAAGCGGGTTGGCTCGATCGAGCTGTCGAGGGCGAACAGCTGCTAGAGACGGTGATGAGTGAAGCTGTCCGGCTCAGCAAATTTACCGGCAAGGCGTATCACCTGACCAAACAAAGCATTCGCCAAGCAACCATTACACACATCCGCAACACAATGGCCGAGAACCTCGCACAACTCACCGGAAGCCTCTAAATCCCCGGACTCGCTTGTGGTCTCGCCGCAAATTCCTCGCCGCCCTGGGCAGCTCTAGCACAGCCGCCCTGGCGGGAGTTTGGGCTAGCGGCTGTACGGGCCCAAAGCGAAGAATCGCGTCCACAGCAGCGTTGCCCATCGATACGCAAGACTACCATCTCGCATTTCAACACCTTGCCTCGTCACTCGAGGAGCCCTTCGTTTGGTCTAAGAAGGAGCAGATCGACATACGCTCCACCGATCCGGACGAATCTCGATTCGATGTTGAATTGAATAGCTGGGTTGCTCTCGGCGGTACCATTGACGGGGTTCGGCACCAAGTCCTGCTCAACAACCCTACTGCAGAGAAACTCGCAAACGCGGCACAAGGGCTAGGTGCCAAGGGCAATAGAGGCGACCTTGCTATCAAACTGCCTCCGCTGAAGTCTCAGCTTCTTCTGAGCCCCGCTGCTCTTGTACAGGCACGCAATGCCTTGGATGCTAGAGCGCTTGCCGAGCTCTACGGTCAAGCAGAGAAATTCGCCGACAGTCGCATCATCTTCAGGAGCGCCTACTCGCGTTTCTACCTATCTCGTACACGGCTCATCACTCATGAGAAACATCTCCAACGTGAACAGAGTCGGAGTGTCCGGGGCGTTCTGATTGCAGCCTGGACAGGCAAGGATGTGACGACGAGCAGGGCAGAAGAAGCGAACGCGGGACTGCCGATGCGCGCCCGCTTCTCGGACGAACTGCTCGGTCGACGAACGAAGGAAGTGCTGGCACACCTCCATGCTCGCTCAGCACCCGAAGCGAGAGTATCCCCGCTCATCCTAAGCCCCGCCTGCAGCGCCCAATTGCTTCTCGACGGTATCGCCTTGGCGTGTGAGCCTAGATCTAGGAACCTGGTGTTAAATGAAGTAGCCATTGCCGAAACCGATCGGCTCGTAGTTAAAGACACTCCCAATTCAGGATACGCTGCCTTTGAATTCGACGATCTGGGTGATACCGCCCGCCCCCGTCATCTTGTGGGTACGACGCCGGTGCCACTCGGACAAGGGAATTGGCGGCGAGACCACAATGCCCGACTTCGCTGCTTGCCCTCCAACCTAAGGTTAGAACCAGCAGACCTATCAAAGCAGACGACTCCAAACCAACTGCTAGCTGGCATGGAACGCGGCGTTATCCTAGATGGCCCGCTGCACTGTGCTCTCGACCCCGAGCGTGAACGCTTTGTCTTGCGTGCTAGTATTGGATATGAGGTCCGTCGCGGCCAACTCAGCGGACGGGTCTTCAGCGGGTTGACCGTACGATCAACAATCAATGATTTTGTCTCTCGGTCAGAAGGCATTGCCAACGCGCCCGAAACCTTCACCGCCGAGCGCCATGGTCTTCCCATCTCACTTTCATGTCCGCACTGGCGTAGTACAGCGCATGTGGAGGGTGCATAGATGCGCACTGCGATATACGCGATACTTAATGATTCGCCGGCTGTTGACGAATTCATCTTGCGCGCTAGAACCACGACTTGCAGCCGCAGGCTCTTAAAGCCCATCCAAGAAAGCACCTTCTCAGAATCCTCACAGACCGCAGCCCTCATTTACTCGGACACTCGACTTGGGCGCGGACAGAGCCTTGTCGACCTATCACAAGACGACGCGCCTGACGCAAAAATCCGCATTGGAATTCAACAAGCCCGCCAGAGTCTTGGTCCCAGTTGGCGCTTGCAACCTCCAGCCGCTCCAGCACGAGTTCAAAGCTGTGACGACGCTATTTTACAAGACACTGACGAAATCGCAGATGAGGTGTTCAGTAAAATCCAGAGATACAAGCCAAGTTCAGTACAACTACTGCAAGTCGAGGTGAAGGTCACAAGAGAGGCGAGCCGAGTGCAAATCAGCAACGGTTTCGACAACCAGAAGTTGTCCGCCCAATTGGATGTTGAAATTCATCTTCTTGCCAAGGGAGGATGGCCGCTTCGCTTCCAATCGAGCACCCGCTCTTTGGACACCGATTGGGCGGCAGTACTCGGTAGCGAGTCTCAGCGAAGTACGGCCATGGCAACAGCGATCTCGCCAGAGCCGGGCGAATGCGATGTGGTCATTTTGGGTGATTGCTACGTTCCAAGAGACCGGCACGACTTTGGCATTTGGACAGCCTTATCCAATCAGTGTTCTGCCGAATTGGCGCGAACCGGGCTCGCTCGATACCAAGTCGGACAAAGTCTTCGCAGAGAGGATTTTGTCGGAGAGGAGTTGAGCTTGGCAAGTGACGGCACCTTGGATTACGGACTTCAAACAGCGCCCTTTGGTGAATTCGGTCAGCCTGTGCGGCGTTTCCCGCTTATTACCAAGATGCGTGCCAGCGGACAGGCGATGGACTATCGAGATGCCGCTATCGCAGGAGGAATCGCCAATGGCGGAGTGCGCAATCTAGTGATCGCAAGTGGCTCAAAAAGTGAGGAAGAACTCCTCTCCCCGACCCAAAGACCTTTGCTACTCGTGCACCGAATCCACGAGATGCACACGGATTCACGCGGCCCCATCTCACTCCAAATTGCGAGTGGGGAATGGCGAGAACTCGACAAGTCCGGTAGTGTACACCGGACACCGATTCGCTCTTGCGTCGTTAGTGGCAATATCTACAACTGGCTTCAGAACGCTTTCTACTCTAGAGAGTCATCTAACTACCATTGGCATGTAGGACCGAAAGCAATCCGCTTTAACAACCTTCGAGTTCAATAGCACGAGTTCAAAACACAATGCCCGACTCCTTCTCTTCTGCAATCTTCCCTCTCAGTTCCTCCCAGCAAGAAGCCATGCGGGGCGTTAGTTGGCATGAAGACTTGCCCGGGCCGGCGCTCTCCGAACTGTGCTCACTACGCATTCCCTTCATCGACTTCGCCGGTCAAACACAGTTGGGCACATTGATTACCAGAGACAATTTGTCCGAGGAACTCGCCGAAGTATTCGCTCAATTGCACCGTATCGCCTTCCCCATCGCCAGTATCCGGCCCATGGTCGATTTTGGCGGCGATGATGGCCTATCGATGGCCGCAAACAACAGTTCCTGCTTCAACAGCCGCAGGATTCGCGGAACGACCAGAATTTCACTGCATGCCTTGGGCGCCGCCGTTGATATTAACCCAGTGCAGAACCCAGTGGTTCGCGATGGGGAAATTCGGCCGGACGAGGGCAGAAAGTTCTGCAAGAGACTGCATCCCTGTCCAGGAATGATCGTCGACGGCTCCGAAATCGTTTCTATCTTCGCCGAAGCCGGCTGGAAGTGGGGCGGACACTGGAACAACCCAGTCGACTACCACCACTTCTTCCGCGAGTAGCCTCAAACATTCAAGTGCGTGAGGCTATCCTTGTGCAGCGCGCCCCGTTGGCAGTTGCCCTATTGACAGTCGGCGAACCAGATGTCCGCAGTCTTTTGCCACTCTGCCGCTAGGTTCGCATGACCGCCTGCATTCGGGTGAATCAAGTCGTTCATCCAGCCAGCTGAGCCTGCTGTGTAGTGCGGGCATGATGCGTCCTCAAAGAGGTGCCCGTGTCCGAGATATGAAGTAAATTGATCGGTGATGATCACGTTCGTGTGCTCATCTGCCATGTCGCTCATGAAGCTATTGTACTCACGGAGTAGTTCATTTTTGCGGGTGCTCAGACCAAGCGGGAGATTGGGCGGACGGGCAGTGCAATCGTCAAATGGATTGTACTGATTGTTCATAAAGATTGTCACACCATCGGGAAAATTCGCAGCGTCGTCAAAGAATGAGAATATGGTGTCCCAATCTTCACGAATATCAATTTTCAATTGAGTGAACCGTGTGTCTGCCTGCTCATCGGACACGGTAAGCAAGGGTTGCAGGTCATTGCCGCCAATGTAAACAAGCACCATTACGTGCCCTGGACCAGTAGTGACAGTCGCCAGTTGTGAATCGGGTACAGCAGTAGTTTTGGCCCCGCTCACCGCAACATTCTCGTACACCAATCCTGAAGCGTAGCTGGTGCTCAGGCTGGTGTGAAAGGTCTTTGGACCGCAGGTCGCAGCGTCCTTACCGCCAACTCCGACACAGGCGGTAATGCTGTCTCCTAGAACCACCATGCGTGTTGGAATGCTGGGACAATTGTCACCGCCGCCAGTAGCGTCCGTGCCTCCATTGTTGCCGCCACCGTCGACGGAACTGTTTGAATCATCACTGTCACATGCCATGAGAGAGAGTGATGCCAAGATGGAAAGGGAAGCCACGCCAAATCGAGTCGTATTCATTAACGCAAACTATCGGCCTATAGAGGCAATTACAAGCGGAAATCCCGGGCTGTGAGGAATTGTTGCCAATTGCCAGTGAGCCTATAGGATCGGGCAATGACCGATTTACGAAGCTTTCTCTGCGCTGCTGTATTGGTATTGGGCGCAAGCAGTACGGGATGTGGCGACGATGATGCTGCCAAAGGCGCTTCCGGCAAGGGGGGCAAGACGAACACGGCTGACGACCTCGCGGCAGAAAAGAAGGCTGTGAGTGTACGTAGCAGTATGCGGAGCTTTAGACCGCTGCTCAATGAGGTGCTGCGTGCCGAGGTGTCCATTGCCGGCATCGCGATTGATTT
>JAESTW010000410.1 GCA_016763395.1 Kofleriaceae bacterium | reverse complement strand
TCATGGCGCCTGTAACGCGGGACCAGCCCGTGCTATTCCTTCGTCCGAATATTGATTGCGCAGCTCACGTCTCCCGGACTTGGGATCTTGTCCGGTGCACCATTTCGTTCATCAGAGCTCACTCCTTGTGTTATTTCGTTGACAATGATTTTATAGTTCGATAGGTTGCGAACTAACGAACGGTTGTCGTTTGCTGAGAATAGCTGGAGATTGAGAATGAACGAGGAAAATAAGGTACTTAGAGGGAAAGTCTGCATCGTGACGGGAGCTAACACGGGGATTGGCCGTGTCACAGCGATGGAACTTGCCAGGCAGGGAGCGCATGTCTTTCTCGCCTGTCGCAACGAGGCCAAGGCACAATTGGTGGTCGAGGAAATCATCCGAGAGACGGGCTCCTTGGTTGAGTTTTTGCCACTGGACTTGGGAGATTTGCAGTCAGTCCGAGCGTGTGTGAAGGAATTTGAGTCGCATAACTTACCACTGCATATTTTAGTAAACAATGCCGGAATCGCAGGCTCACGGGGGGTGACCACCGATGGCTTTGAACTCACGTTTGGAGTCAACCACTTGGGTCCATTCCTACTTACCAATTTGCTCTTGGACACCCTCAAAGCGTCAGCACCAGCACGAATTGTTAACGTTTCCAGTCGATCCCACTATCAAGCCAAGACGATCGATTTTGATGCACAACGGCAATCTACAGCTTCATACACAGGCTTGCCCGAATACGAGAGCTCCAAGCTCGCGAACGTTTTGTTTTCATCTGAGCTTGCCAATCGATTGAAGAGCACGGGAGTGACGACCTACGCAGTTCACCCAGGAGTTGTCGCGTCCGACATCTGGCACCGAGTTCCATGGGGATTTCGCAGTCTTGTAAAGCTCTTTATGATTTCTGTGGAGGACGGTGCCAAAACAAGTATTGACTGTGCTCTATCCCCCTCGCGTGCGGACGAAACCGGGCTCTACTACGATGCCTGCAAAACCAAACGTCCGAGCAAAGCGAGCCAAGACACCGCTCTTGCTGCTCAGCTTTGGGCGCGTAGCGAAGAGTGGGTTTCTGTGCAGAGTTCTTCGTAGCGGAGACTGGTGCCCCTACGGAGCCAAGTAGTAGGGAGCCATGACAGCGCTTCTGCACTGCCAGTTGAAGCTGCGTACGTGCGGGCTGGTTCCACTTGTTGCCAGGCCGGAGACGAGTCCCTTTGCTGCGGCTAGAAGTTCTGCATCCTGGCGGCCATCGTGATGATAGGCGAGGGCGATGACGTAGGCAGGCTCGCCCCAATGTTCGTCGTAGCTGTCGACTTCGTTTGTCGCGACATCGACGCCCATCCAGTAGTAGGGCTTTCCTTGGTCATCAATGCCATCACGAGCGACGGCGCGTCCGAGTTGTACGAGAGATGTCCGGGCGGTATCAGCAAGTGTCCCGCTTCGAAGGTTTACATATGCATCGAGGGCATCGGTGAGGATGGCGCTCATCCACGGTGAGCATCCAATGTAGCCATAGCCTTCGCCGTGTGCATCTGCGCTGTGGGCAAAGCAGCGTGCTTCAGTATCGTTGTAACCAATGGGGTAGGTCGCTTGCACGTCAAAGTAAGCTGTGATCGCTTCGTCCGCGAGGGATTCGAATTCACCACTGCGATCGTCGGACACGGCGGCCGCCCAGACATAAGCGAGGAGCGAGAAGCCGGCATGGCGCTCGATCCAGAAATCAGCTCCACCAGCGTAGCCTGGGCTAGGCCAAAGTTCGGACATGCGCAGGGCGACATTCTCGGCGGCTTCACGAAATCGGTCGTCTCCGGTGAGCAAGTAGTGAAGTGCGAGACCTTGAGCATAGTGATACTTCACGTCACTGGCCGCATTGGGAACACCGATGCGCGTTTTCGTTCCAGTGCCCATCATACCGTTGCGATAGAGGTGTGCTTCGCGAAAGGCCGATGAGAGAGGCGATTGTCCGCCGTACACTTGGTAACCGCGAAACATCGTTGTGACTCGATCATAGAGCCAAGGTCCCCGAGTGCCGTTCACTGCTAAGAAGGCTTCGGTGTTCCATTTGTCGTAGTCACAGACCGAAGTCCAAGCGTCGAGATCACTTCCAGTAAAGGCGCTGTGCGGAATTGACGGTCCGGCGAGCTGAGCTTTCGAGAGCCATTCTGGTGGCAATACCGTCCAAACCATGGGACCAGTTTCTCCGGATGGATCGAGTAGGGTTTGCACAATATCGACAAGTTCACGAGTACCGCCCGTGGCTTCAGTACCGATAGCGACAACGATTTCGGAGGTTGTATCGACGTCAACCTCGACTTGGATCTGCACACTGCGAAGCGATCCATCTGGATAGTTTGCAAGCCCTCGGCGATAGGCCGTGGCAGGAGAATCACCGACAAGCACCTCGACATTGCTTGCCTCGCTGAGCGTACCCGGAGAAAGGGGAATGGCGAAATTCACCAGCTGAGTGCCAGATACACCGGTTTGAGGCATTAACTGCACAGTCACTTCGCTGGGAAGAACGACTTCTCCTGCATCGGTAGTCTGGGTTGGTGCCGCGTCAACAAGCTCCGATGGATTGGGCTCGTTTGGAGAGGAACAAGCGGTTGCGGCCGCCGCGCAAACGAGGGCGAGAGCTACACCGAATTTGTGGCGATGCAAGTGCACTCGAGAGTGCAAAGAGGTTGCAGGATTGCCAGGCTTCAAAGCAGTGGTCATGCCGGAGTCTAGCACCCCCGGGTGCTTAGCTCTGACTTCGGCTACCGCAAGAAGCTATCGATGCTATCTCCTTGGAAAGAGGATAGGCCTCCTCTTCGCCCTGGGCCCTGGTGGCAGCGCACGAGGGCTGCGGCGCAGAGCGGAAAATGTGGTTTCGTATTCAGCTGCCTAGAGCAAATTGAGTAAATGTCTTAGAGTCGCTTGCCGGGCTGAATTTTTCAGCATTCGGTCAAAAAAACGCATGGGCCACACTGGTAGCTTGCTCCCTGAAGAACCAGTGCACGACGAGTCCCAAGTCGACTTCTCCAGTCTTCCAAGCCTCCATCAATGCCACTGGTATCAAGCATCGTCACCCAGTGCCGCTATCAATACAAAGCTGAAGAGCAAACGAATAACGCTGTGCTGTTCCGCGACATGAGCGCACTTGTGCTTTGTCTTTCTTTGAAAGAGTCCAATGATGTAAGAGTTCTTCTTGCGTTGGTAACCCTACCCGTCATCTCTACTTTGGAAAATCAAGACAATCTCATTTTGGGCCTGCATTTAGGACCCCTCAGCGTTTATCTGGCCGCTTTTGTGGCGCGCTCTTAGCAAACGGCCAAATCTCCGCTACCCTTGCGGCACATGTCACTCATGGAAACGATACGATGTTGGAACTGTTCATCAATGTGCAGTGTTGCCGCGGACGCCATGGCGCGCCTGTGTGAGCACTGCGGCCAATGGGTTGGTACCGATGCAGAGGCTTTTGCCAACCCAGAGAAAATGGTCGCCGACGCCCTGGAGCACATGGCGCAGCACCCAGACCTGCATGCGCGCATTGCAGACCTCACAATGAAGGCGGCGGTAGCCAAAGAAGAGGGCAATGTGGACCTCTTTCGACAATACACCCATGAGTACAATTTGCTGTGGCTTCTGTCGACGCAGGAATCACAGCCCGATCTGACTCACGCAGACCGCGTCGAGCAGGCCCATACGTCGGCAAAGTCTGCTGTTATCATGGCCTTTGATCCGATTGTCGCCGCAGCAAATGAGAGGGCCAACGACGCCATCATACAACTTTCGATGATCGCCATGGGGCAAAAGGGTGACATGATCGTCTCCGCCAGGGAATTCCTCACAGCCACCACCGAAGCGCAGCAGCGATTGCGAGAGCACCCCGATCTCATGGAAGTCTACAGTCAAGGCGCCCCGCCGGCTGACATGTATGCTCGCAGCTCGCTGCGCTCGATCTTGGCTGCGATGTCGCACATTCCCATCGAAGCCCGAGAGCGAATTCACGAAGAGCTTTTGGGTTCGGTTCGGGTCGACGCGAGCACGAGAGGCTGTCCCAATTGCGCAGCCCCGCTCACGGGCGAGGATGTTCAATCAGGCGCCTGCCCCTACTGCAGTATCTCCCTCCTGTCGACTGCCGGCGCATAGCTGCACGTGGCAGCCAAGTTTCACCGTTCCTTGATGCGTCTCGGCTCAAAGACGCATCGATAAGGTGATGGCACTCTAAATCCACTTGCAGCCCCTCGCTTCCCTGTGTTAACGATTTGTCACGTCTGGCGGACGTTACTTGCTCCCCAATGCCGGGGTCTCGGCACGAAAGGTAGAGCTATGAGTCCAAAGCCAATAGACAAGCAGGTGAGCGCGCGCGAGGGATATGCATTGTGGGCGAGCCACTATGACGTTCACGATAATCCAATGACCACGATGGTCGAACATGTTCTCTCCCAGTCCTCGATCGATCTCGGTGGCGCGAAGGTGCTCGAGCTCGGTTGTGGCACCGGCAGAAACGCCCGAACTCTTCTCAACTCCGGAGTCGGCAGCTATCTGGGCCTCGACAGTTCTCCTGAGATGCTAGAAGTGGCCGGAGCTGCAGCCTGCGACGTAATCCAGTTCGAAGAACGCGATCTACAGGGGCACTGGTGGACAGGGCTTGAGTCCTTTGACCTATGCCTGATCAGTCTAGTCTTGGAACACTTTGAGAACATTGAGGAAGTGATAAACGCAGCCACACATGTGGTTCGTCCCGGTGGACTCCTATGGATTCTGGAGATCCATTCCCAACTGCGTGGTGAGGGTGTACAGGCCCATGTTACG
>JAESTW010000409.1 GCA_016763395.1 Kofleriaceae bacterium | reverse complement strand
GTGACTTCGAGTTGGCCACGCTCTAACGCCGTCCTCGAGACAAAGAGTTGTACGCTCACTCAGCGACCTGTAGCTGCCCAGACTCCCGAAGGTGCGCACTACTCCAATCGGGATTGAGCTCAGAATTGGTAATCGACACGAGCTCTAGATTGCCCTCGGAACAAAAAAAGTCGACCAAGGGCTGAATTTGGGCGTGCAAAATGCCAGAGAGCAGCAAATCGCCTCCTGCGGCAAGTCGTGGCAGCAAATCGTGCACCAGTCCCCGGAGAATGTGCGCCTGCAGGTTGGCCAGAATCAGTGGAAACTGCCCTTCTACCAGGCTGAGATCGGTGGTGCTGACCTCAATCTGCTCTTCCACCTTGTTGTTGGCCGCATTTTCAAGCGTTGCCGAGATGGAAAGCGGATCGATATCCGTTGCGACAATCGTGCACTGCGGCCAAAACTTTGCGGCGGCAATGGCCAGGATTCCCGACCCTGTGCCCAAATCGAATACCATTTCTGGTACGTAACCAGAATCTGCCATGGCTTGCATGGATGTCAGGACAAGTTGGGTCGAAGCGTGCGCTCCAGTTCCAAAGGCTTGGCCGGGATCGAGATGGATTGGCAAATCCACTGCCATTGCTTCGTACTCTTCCCAGCTTGGCACGACCACGATTTGTCGAGTGAGGCGGGTAACGTGAAAATACTTCTTCCAAGCATCTCGCCATTCTTCTTCTGGCGCCCCGGAACCGGCTGACACCCTTTCTGGCCCCGTATCCCATCCCAGTGCCGCTAGCTTGGTGAGGCAATTCTCCACTTCAGATAGAGTTGCTGCCATATCCTCGGGTTGGACCCAAAACACCACCTGATTTTTGCGGATCTGGACTCCTCCACTCGCCGCGGAGACCTCTAGCACCAGTTCTGCAGCAATTCCCTCTGCTAGTGACACCGAACATGCCACTACAACTTCCATCCACATCGTTGTACTCAATTTTGACTCCAATTCACTGACTCTGCAGTGAACTTAAAACACATGAAACCGAACGCATAAAAGCCGCGCACCGATATCTCGGGCACGGCTGACTGTTGTCATCGAATTGGAGACTGTTTAGACCTATATAATAGAGTCTAAAACCCCCCAGAGTCTAAACCCTTTCGCATCCCAACGCGTGAACTGTTAACGGCTATCGGTCGCGACGCTTAGACTCGCGACGGATACGCTTGCGAGCTTCACGTATTTTTCGTTTCTTCTTTAGAGATGGCTTCTCATGAAAACGACGCCGCTTAACTTCTTGCAGAATGCCCTCTTTGGACATTTTCTGCTTCAGGATTTTCATCGCTTTTTCAATGCTATCGCGAACCTCAACTTCAACTGGCTTACCAAAAGAATCCATAGGGCCGATACCTACCCCAGCGATATCAGTTGTTCAAGAGAAAGGCTGGAAATAGTCATCGGCCAACATCATATCTAGAACGATAGATGCAATTGGTCTTGGGATCGGGCCAAGTAGGGTATCAACATACACAAAATGCGTTTTAGACCAACCAATGGTAATCCAGCTTACTATTTTTCTTAACAAAGTAGCCAATAATTCTACAAATAAGGTATTTTTACGGCTTGACTGTAATTCCAATTACCCTTAGTCTATTCGCAGAGCTTGAGAGAGTGTCCAAACTTAGAAGTTGTACTGAAGCTCGGGCATCAACCTTGAACCTTCGGGGTTGACCCATCCGTGTTGGATTTAGACAGTGTTGGAATTTGAGTAGAAGCGATTAGGAGATTGATTGTGAGCAATTCATTTGTATCAGGAGTAAAAGTTTTCTCGGCCACCAAGGCACGAGAGCGAGGCCGCCTCGGTGAAGAAGTTACCGATTGGCTACGGCACAATACTAAGGCAGAAATCGTTGACAAAATTGTGACGCAATCCTCAGATTCTGAGTTTCATTGCTTAACAATTACACTCTTTTACAAAATGCCAGACGAGATGGCTGCATAAGCCCAACCACTCGATTTCGTCAGCTGCATGTATTGGGTTGACAGTCTGCGCTTGTATAGGCGGACAACCGGGACTTCACTTTTGTGAGGTCTCGTTTTTATTTGGGGCTATGCATTCTCGCGCCGTATCCCAAACATTTGAGTTCGCACAGAGGTACCGTGGGCCAATGATACGAGTACTCGCTCTAGTGGCACTCTTTGGCCTAACAGGCCTAACAAATGCCGACGCTCAACCTGTGGCTAAAACAAAGGCGCCAAAGGCGGCAAGCCTTCCCGGACTGGAAACCTGGACCTTGGGCAATGGCTTAGATGTAGCCTTCTTGCCCATGGCCAAAGCACCGTCGGTTACCGTTCAAGTTTGGTACCGGGTCGGCTCGAAAGAGGAATCGAAGAATCGTCACGGTTCAGCACACATGTTCGAACACATGATGTTCAAAGGTACAGAACATGTCCGGCCAGAAGAGCATGCACGCTACCTGAGCGAACTCGGTGGCTACGTGAATGCCTTCACTACCGAAGACGTTACGGCATATCACAACACACTGCCCGCACAGTACCTGGATTTCGCCATCAAACTCGAAGCCGAGCGAATGCGCAATCTATGGTTCCGCAAGGAGATGATCGAAACCGAGCGCCAAGTCGTCAAAGAGGAAATTCGCCAACAGGAAAACTCTCCGATTTATGCGGGATTTCTTCGCTTCTTAGAGCTTTCCTACAACGTTCATCCCTACTCTTGGACGGCGGGTGGCGCGCTAGCTGATTTGGACGCGACCTCCGTTGAGGATCTTAAGAAGTTTTATGATCAATACTACATCCCCAACAATGCCTTGCTGGTCGTCGTTGGAAATACCAGCGCCGATGCTGTCCGGGTTTCTGCGCAAAAGTGGTTTGGTGGAATCGCCAAGGGTGCCGAGCCAGCGCGCCTGTCTGCGAACAAAGTCGAACCTGTTCAAACGAAAGTACGACGAGAGACTGTAAAGGGCGCTCAAATCGGAATATTGATGCGTGGCTATCACATCCCGGAAGCGAAGCACGCTGACATGCACGCCATCCAAGTCCTTGCCCGGATTCTCTCGGGTGGCGAGTCATCACGGCTTTACGAAAAAATCGTACGAAAAGACAAGCTCGCATTGCAAGCTGGCGGACAACTGCTCTTGCGTGAGCACCCTGGAATGATGATGGTCTTCGCCGCTTTTTTAGATGCAAGCAAACAAGCGAAACTGGAGACCGGACTCTCTGGAGAATTCACAAGGCTGCGCACTTCTCTCGTGACCGCCAAAGAATTGAAGAAGGCGAAAAACCAGATGATGTCCGAGTTCGTATTTGGGCTTGAAAGCGTCACTGGCATTGCCAGTCAAATTGGCTTCTCGTGGATCAATCGCGGCAGCGCGAAGTTCTTCCTTGGTGATTTAGACGCCTTTGACAAGGTCAGTGCCGCGGACATTAAACGCGTGGCCAATCTCTACTTCAAAGACGAGCAAGCTAGCATCGTCGTCGTGCCACCTGTGCAACCCGGCGCAAAAGCACCTTAATCGATAATCGACTCTATTACTGATGCTTTAGAGCTGGTGAAACACCAGCGATGAGCGGTAACGCCACCTAAAGTGTCTTCTCGGCCCACACAAGCCTGTTTCTCTTCGGCATCTTTGGACACACTACAATGACTACTACTCGATTCTCACAATCCTCTCGTCGACACCCTCGGCGGACACCCCGTCGGCACCCTCAGCGAAACTTCCGAGCTTCTTTCCCGCTGCGCTCGAGCTTCTTAGCGCTTTCTCTCTCACTTTTGTCGGCCTGCGGCCCCAGCTTAGACTCAACGGTTGCC
>JAESTW010000408.1 GCA_016763395.1 Kofleriaceae bacterium | reverse complement strand
TTTCTTAGGATTTTTTATTTTTTCCGTACTCTTTAATCTCTAAAATATCTTCGAACTCAGGTTCTCTTTTCTCTGCCCTAGACATCATGGCTCCGAGTGATGTTGTTTTTCTGGTCATGGATTAATTACCTGCTTTGGTGCTGAGAGTTGATTGCCTGAGAAATTCGGTTGCCAAGCGAAGCCCGGCGATGACAGTGGCTAGTGCAACAGCCATGCCTCAATTTCAAATCGACATTTCAGTGAGTTAGCCCACAAGGGAGTCAGATCCCGTGGGGGTCTCCTCTCCGATCTGCGGGTCACGTACCCCCGGGATCCCACTTTTGCCTCGGTTGTCCTATATTAGCCTACACTTCTGCTCACCAAACCCAAGCGTTGCTGGATTGCAAAAGTAGAGAATATATGTCTGTGTAATAGGCATGGGAAAACTAGTCGTGGCTTTTGTTGCCCTTGTTGCTGCGTTGGGGGGCATGCTCTACTGGCTTGGGGCAAGCGAGCCTGAAATCCACGTTGAAATCCCAGCGCGAGATCTAGCTCCACCTCTAGCTCCAACGGCCAACGTTACTGCCCCCAAAGTGACTTCAAAGAAGCTCGAAAGCGAAGTGGTGAAAGTCCCCGTTGCAGAAACAACCGCTGCAACTAAGCTCGAAACAACCAGTGATGAGTTCTCAGACCGCATTGATGTTGGTATTCCCGACCATTTCAGGGCGCAAATGGCCGCTTGTGAGCGAGATGGAATCGATCCCAACGCCAAAATCACAATTAGCTACATGCTCCATATAGAGGAGGATGTAATTTCCGCCTCAAAGGTGAAAATCGAAAACTCCACGCTGGGCAACGGCGAGCTAGAGCAGTGCATGTTGGTGGCAGTTCAGGACACGCGCTGGATCGCGGAGGACATGCCCAACTTCAAAGAAGAACAGGACCTCTTTGTGCGGATGCGCTCACTCGATAAGTACTTAAGTGCCGAGGAGCAAAAAGAAGCCAAAGAGCGTAAGAACCTTGATGAATAGGTATTTCACTCAGGTCTGAAAATTCTAAGAGCGCAGGGATGTAAGACAAACCCCACAAGTGCGATATTGTCTTATTCAGTGTGCAAAGTAGACGCTTGCGAGGCCAGCCTGGATGCCGCCGGTTTCAATACCGCCGATTTCAACAGGCTCTGACTTTCGCCATATGGCTGCTGGGCCTGGCCTAGATTTCCTCGGTGCCTAGAACGGCTCTTCGTCGTAGAGCGAGAACTTGCCAATGCCCAATAGTGTGTTGTCGAGTTGCAAGGTTGGGTTGACTGACCAGACGCCGAAGTCCAGTCCGAAATGCTCCATGCTGCCATGACACAATCCGTCGCCCGCGGTTGAAATCTTGAGATTGACCCGCTCGGCACCAGGGTCACTAACATACGTTACGTTGATAGTACTGGCGTCCTCGTCGAAGGTGACCTCATAGATGAGGTCAGTGGGAACCTCCGGTTGAGGACTGCAACCTACAAACTCTGGGGTCGCTGTTATTGTCCAGGTTCCTACCGGCCAACAACCATTCATATCGTCTGGTTGCGCCACAGCTCCAGGAACAAAGGTTCCTGTAACGATGTAGTCGCTCTCGCAAATAATCCCCAGCTGATCTAAGCGTACATCCTTGGCCGGATCCTCATTGGCAATTCTCATCACGCCATCGCCTGGCTCGAACGAGTCCAATTGACAAGCTCCCAGCGTACCGAGACAAGTCAAAGACAGCAACGACGATCGCAATATGCCAGATTTCATAGAGTCCAATAGTAGCACTAGTCGTGCCAGTGATGCGCTAGGCAGTCTCCGCATGAGCCTTGTCCTACAACCAAGTTGTTTTCGTATTACACGGCCATACATGGGGTAATACCCCCAGTTTGCGGGGCTTGCGCCCCCCTCAGTTGACCCCAGTACTGCAAGTAAAATTGTCCGAGCACAGTGGCTGTGCACTTGTTTATACTTTGGCATATGCGAAAAACCACGATCGCACTCTTCTCTCTCGCACTATTGGTGAGCTGTAAGAGTGACTCTAATGACGATGGACAAAAGAAAAATGCAAAGGCAGTTGTCGACCCAAATCCTGTTGTAATTGAGGCGCCGCCCGCCTCTACCAAAACCCATTCCAGTGGACTCGATCGCTATAAGGATCCAGGTATCTACGTTGATGGTGTACCAATGGCGGTGCTCAAATTCGGCGAGTTGCCCGTTCCTTTGGAGCCAGTTTGGATTGAACAACGTGCTGCCATCCCCTTTAAGGCGAGCGACAATGGACCTCGCTTCAAGATTGTCAAAGAGCGTCGTTACCGATTCCGGGACTACTTCAAAGCGTTGGGCATCGATGTAGCCAAGGTCAAGGAAATGCACATCTACGGCGGCAATCAGCATGCAGCTGCCGTAATCATCAAAGGTGACAAACTGCGCAAGCTCGACGATTTCTTCTTTCGCTTTGGCGGAGCTATCTGGGGAAAACCCCTACCAAGTTGTCCGGCAGAAATCGGCGATGGAAAGTGTCCGGATCAGGTTTCATCCGTCACTCTGTATATCGACAAAGTGCCACCAATTCGCAAAAAGGGCCATTTCTACTTTGGAGAAGAGCTCATCAAGGGCATTCCATACTTTGGTGAAGCGATTCGCGGCGGTGTACGAGTTTACTTCGATGGTCCTTTGGTGGCGACGGTCAAACGCAACAAGCTCAAGGCCAGCAACCTCAAGCCCGTCGGCGATCCTAGTCTAAACAAGTACAGCTTGATCGATTTCCTCAAGTCGCAAAGCGTGGACACGGACAAAGTACAGGAAGTTTGGCTCATCGCCTACGAGCGACGAATCAAGAAGCTGAGTCGAGCGGAACTGCTCAAAGCGACCTTTAGCGCGGGCGAGGCCGGTAGTGGTGAGATCTTAGTTGGCGAAACCAACACCGCCACACACGCAATCTCTCTGCACAGTAAACCTGTACCACCAGAAGACATGCCGGTACTCTTGCCCGAGGAGCTCGATAAAAGCGATGGATAAACTAGGAATTTCACTTAGTGCAGTGTTTTTTGCCAGTACACTCGCTGCCAGCACACTTGTTGCCGGGACACTCGTTAGTGGCTGTGGTGACGACAAGAACACGACTTCAGATATAGTCGACTCCGGAATACCTGTTGCCATCGATGCTATGGCGCCAGAGCCGGACGCAGAGCCCAACTACTGTACCTTGCTAGAGTCCAGCTATGGCGATTTAGGAGCATTACCTGGCACCGCAGAAGTTGGCCCACAAGACTCGGACACTCCCTTGGGGCCGAGGCTCATCAAACTGCGTATCCCTCTCAACCAGGACACCAATCCCGATGTACTGGTTATTGAGCTGTGGGAAAACGACGGAGTTTTCTTGGATGGGTACTCGGCTAAAACGATTGTTCTGATCGCCAACCAAGCCGATTTATTCGAATGTTCTGCTTGTGTATTTATCGCTGCAGACTTTGTTGTCGGGCAAAGCACCAATTTCAACATGACCTACTCTGGGCAGCTTATTATCGATGCAATCGACCCAGCGCCGGACACCGGACGTATTCAGGGTTCACTCACCAATCTCAAGTTACGTGCGGTGACTATCGATAGTAGCGGGCAAGAAGTCACCGCGATGGGCTGCAAGACGACACTAGAGAGTATTACTTTCGACTACCCGATGACGCTCGCGCCCGTTGCCAACGAATAAATAGATAGACGGGGAAACCGGCGGCTAGAGCGATGCCGCCGGCGATGAAGGGCTTTTCGTCCTTTAGAGCAGCTTTAACCAGTAGCCAGCCGCACAGTCCCAATGCCAAGACCGGGATGGACCAGGACCAAGGTAAGGTGAATCTCTGTTCATCCTCGGACTCACGTACGACTTTCGCAGACATATTCTTACACTGGCGGTAGCGCAAGACAATGACCGCCAAACACGTTGAGATGTATTGAGCGAAGCGTCCGACGACTGAGACTAGGGCAAGGGTCTTGAAGTCACCGTAGAAAGCGGCGATTCCACCACAGATAAAGAAGAGTGTTATGAGAGCTACGTGAGGAACACCGTTGTCGCTGACCTTAGCGAGTACCTTCGGCATGTGCCCCTGCTTGGCCAGAGCAAACACTCGACGTGGTCCGATAAGAGCTTGCGCCGAGTTAACCCCAATCATTGATATGATGATACCAACACTTATAAAGGCTGCACCCGAACTTCCCATGAAAGTTTTGGCCGAAGCAACTACAGGGTTTGGATGTCCGGCGATGTCCGGAAGAGTACCAATGGCCACGAGCATCACTCCAACGTAGACAATACTAACCAAGCCAAGTACCGATACAAGAGCCAAGGGAACGGCACGCCTAGGGTTGGACATCTCGCCAGCAGGCACCACAAGAGCCTCAAAGCCAACGAAAGCGTAGAGTATGATCAGACTAGCGCTGAAGAAGTCACCGCCAAAGCCCATGGGCGCAAAGGGCGTGAAGTGACTAAAGTCGATGTAGAAAACGCCCCAACCAATAAAGACCGCGATAGGAATCAACTTGGCGGCAGTAAAGAGGTTTGACACTAGAGCCCCCACCTTGGCGCCGCGCAGGTTTATTGCAGTCAATACCGCCATGAAGCCCAGAATTGCGACAACGCGTTCTGGCCCGGACGCAATACTAGGTAGGTAGTTGGCCGCGACCGTATCGGCAAGACCGTTCACCATCGCTGCCCAAGATGAGATGGTGACAACTAAAACCATCCATCCTACGAAAAACCCCGATGTTTCTCCGTGTACCCGCAGCGCATAGAGATAGGCGCCGCCTGTGCCCCGAAACTGGCTACCAACTTCAGCAAAGCATAGCGCTATCAAAAAGGAGAGTAGTCCGGCGAACAGCAGTGTGAGAATCGATGCCGGCCCCATCATGCCCGCGGCAATACCGGGCAAGAGAAAAATCCCAGTGCCTACAACCCCGTTGATTCCGAGTGCGACGACGTCGGTAAGAGAGAGGCTGCGTTTGAGTTCATG
>JAESTW010000407.1 GCA_016763395.1 Kofleriaceae bacterium | reverse complement strand
CGCCCCACTAGACTGCAGCGATTTCGCGCCCTCCAATATCGTCTTTGCATTTCCGAGAAACTTGCGAGCAGTCGATTTGGCGCCAACTGCTGCGCAGGAGTTAGCCCATGCTCTAGGACTATCCCACACCCTGGACAACTCGGACATTATGTTTCCCCAGATTCAAAACTCACTGCCCGATGGATACGGCCGCGGTGCTATCCCTCAGAAGGATCAAGGCCCGTGTAGCAACGGCACGTTTCAAGACTCCCATGAACTGCTGCTCAGCATCACCGGATTCTCCGGACAAGATGGCGCTCCACCGATCGTTCGTATTTCCAGCCCCTCCAACGGTGACGTCGTCACTCCAGGGACCACAATTGTTTCAACCATCGAAGACGCGAGCCCCATCAGCAAAGTTGTTCTCAAGCTCAACAATACCATTGTGGAGACCAAGACCAGCGCTCCCTTTTCCTTTTCCATTCCCTTGAATGCTGCATCCGGACAGACATCTATCGAAATTCGCGCCACTGATGATCAGGGCAATGAAGCTGGCGGAAGAGTCAACGTACTGATTGGTACGGGCGACGAGGAGCCTTGTGACAACGGCCAATGTTCGGATGGATTTTCTTGCAGCGACGGTTTCTGCTTTCCCGAAGCTAGCGTCACAGGAGGCGCATTGGGCGAGGTCTGCACAGCCAACGAAGACTGCGATTCCGCCACTTGCGCAAGTGTGGAGGAAGAACAGCGCTGCTCGCAAACCTGTGATACCAACAACGCCTGTCCGGACGGATTTGAATGCCTCGGTGATGTCGCCTGTTGGCCAGCTGCCACCAAAACCGGCGGTTGCTCTATCGGTGGTTCGAGCAAGAGCGTATTGAGTGGTCTCGGGCTGCTCTTCTTTGCCCTCCTCTTCTTTGCCCTTCCCTTCGGCGCTGGTCGCCGGCGTAAGCAGCTTGGCTAAATCGTGGATACAATAGGCACCCACTTACTCGTCGAACTAAAGGCGTGTGATTCCAAATCGTTGAATGACGTATCGTCTATTGAACGTGCGATGCATGCTGCTGCGAGCGCTGCTGGCGCTACTGTCGTTAGCAGTCAGTTTCACAACTTTGGGCCACAGGGCGTTAGCGGCGTCTTGGTTCTCGCTGAATCCCATCTTTCGGTTCATACCTGGCCCGAGCACGGCTACGCTGCCGTAGACATCTATACCTGTGGTCCGGACTGCGAGCCCGCACTGGCTCACAAGCTCTTGGCCGAGGTTCTAAAAGCCAGCACTGTCGAAGTGTTGGAAATCAAACGCGGCTTGGCCGTGGCTACCTCGAACGATTCACAGGGAATTGTCTCGCAGGGAATTGTCGTAGGCCATCACAGTATCCAACACACCAGTCTCCAGCACACCAGCCTCCAGCACACCCCTCTATCGGTACTGTCCGATGAGAGCGGTGAGTCTGGGCAAGGCAAAGACAGAGCGCGATCCCGGCCAGAATAGATCTTTTCCGCAGGTAAAATGGATGTTGTTGTTTCGTGCAGCAGGAATCGGCAAGCTTGCGAAATATTCACGATCTTCTTCGCTGAAGTCGTAGGGCTCGTCGGGTAGCAGAATCAACTCAGGGGCGCTTTTGATAAGCTCCTCCTCGGTGATTCTTGGATAGCGAGTATCCTTTAGCGCAACCTGATCGGCGGACAGTGGCGAGCGCAGTCCGAGATCTGCCTTGAGGGGATACTTGCGCTCCCGTGTCGCAAAGACGTTCGCAGCGCCAGCCAAACGCAAAAGCTCGTGACTATATGTGTGTTGGCTAAAGGTCATAAGCGGATCTCGCCAAATCGGAACAAACACCGAGATCGTGTCCGAGGGCGGCTGTTTCTCCAGACACTTGTAGCCAGCACGCAAAAGCTCCTGACTCAAATCCTTCCTGTCCGCGCCAACCATGCGCGCCAATCGGGCGACGTGGGCAATTGCGTCGTTGAATCTCTTGGGAAAAGCGACAAAGACCATCGCTCCCGCTTGGGCCAAGGCCTCTAAATTGGCTCGTGAGTTTTCCTCCTGATTGGCCAAGACCAGATCGGGCGAGAGAGCCAATACCGCTTCAATATCCACGTCTTTGGTCCCGCCGACGGTAGGAATTGCATCGACCTCGCCAGCAGGTTCTTCGCAATAGCGTGTCCTGCCAACAACTCGATCCCCCAATCCTAGGGCAAAAAGGGTTTCGGTATCACTGGGAACCAAACTAACCACCCGAGAAAGCTCCGAGGGCAACATAAGTTTCCTGCGCATATCGTCAAAAACACCAACTCTCATGAGCCCGACACTATCTCATCTGGCGCAATTTTGAAGTACCTTTGCCGGGGCTTTACCAATGTCAAAAAGCAAACCAAACGAAGAAGAAGCGGAGTCATCTGAAGAGGTGATCGAGACCGGCGTACAATCCGGCCCAGACGGCATCAATCGAGAAAGTCTGGATGAGGCGATTGCGGCGCTAACGCCCGAGCAAACCGAAATTTTTATGCGGGCCTTGGCCCACACCATGCGCAAGCGACGGCTGATGCTCACCGGCAATCTGCTGGCACTTCTCGTGATGGTATTCGGCATGATTTTCGCTTTTTTCTCGTATAGTAGCCGTGAGCCCGGTAGCTTTGCCGGATGGGTCTTTCTGATTCCTTTTGGCGGTGCCGGCTTCTCCATGTGGTTCTTTGGCAAGCTAGCCAAGCGCTCCGGTATTAAAACTCATCAGGCCCTAGTAAAAGACTCTCCCTTCGACCTCTCCAAACACAACGACAATTCGAGTAAATCATGACATCTACTTCTTGCAAATTATTCGTAGCCTCTGCTCTTTCCTTTGGACTAATCGCCGGTTGCAGTGACTCAGGCTCCTCCGCTATCGATGCCCGGACAACGCCTGCGATTGACGCGACTGCCGGAACGATAGACGCCCGCGATAACAACGTACCAGACGCTGCTCCAAACCCAGCCTGTACAATGGTGTCAGGCACCGATTTAGAGCTCGTAGAAGTGGTGAACGGCCTTTCCTCGCCTCTCCTTGTGACTGCTCCAAGCGGTGACCCGCGCCTCTTTATCATCGAGCAAGACGGACTGATTCGCGTCGTAGAAAATGGCCAACTGCTGGCGACTCCCTTTGCCGATCTAACTGGTGTTGTTCGGGCAAGTGGAAATGAGCAGGGCCTACTCGGGCTCGCCTTCCACCCTCAGTATTCTTCTAACGGCAAGTTCTACGTCTACTACACAGCCCGCTCACCGGCAAACGATGTGGTCATCGCGGAGTACACCGTGTCTTCCGACGCCAATGTAGCCTCGACGACCGGCCGAATTCTTCTTACCATCGACGAGCCTCGCTCTAACCATAACGGCGGCATGCTCGCCTTCGGTGCTGATGGCTACCTTCACGCTGCCGTCGGCGATGGCGGCAAACAAGGCGACCCGGACGGAAACGCACAGAATCTCAACATTCACTTGGGCAAGATTCTACGCTTCGATGTCGACAGCCAAACTCAGCCCTACGGAATTCCTGCAGACAACCCCTTTGCCAGCGGTGGCGGACTGCCCGAAATTTGGGCCTATGGCCTGCGCAACCCTTGGCGTTTCAGTTTTGACAGCAAGAATGGGGACATCTACATTGGCGACGTTGGCCAAGGTAGGAGAGAAGAAATCAGCGTACAGCCGGGCGCTAACGCTGGTATCGATTATGGCTGGAACACTGTCGAAGGTCTCATTTGCTACAATGCTCAAAGCTGTGACATGAGCGGCAAAGTAGCTCCTGTAGTCGACTACGATCATTCCCAGGGGCGCAATTCAATCACCGGCGGCTTTGTCTACCGAGGCACCTGCTTCCCGGATATTGATGGTTGGTACTTCTACGCAGACTACACCAGCGAGCAAATCTACAAGTTCAAATACGCCGGTGGGGTAGCGACTGAGCAGGCAGAACTATTCATCGATCCACAAAACCAAATCGGTGGACTTACTTCTTTCGGACAAGATGGCTTTGGAGAACTCTATGTCGTTTCTCGAAACGGCCGTATTTTCCACATTGCCGCCACGCAATAACGTATTGCTGTGAGTTCAGATAATTTGAGTTCAAACAATCTCTCACCAGTGAGCAAACGCTGCTCGCTGGATACTGGGCTTGACTATCACTATTTGGAGTGGGGCCAGGAGAATTCTCATACCCTTGTCTTGGTCCACGGTTTCCTCGACTTTTGTGCGGGCTGGTCAGAAATGGTCAGCTTCGGACTTGCCGAGCACTTTCATGTGGTTGCGCCGGACATGCGTGGACACGGAGACAGTGACAGAATCGGAGCGGGTGGTTACTACCACTTTATGGACTACGTCGCGGATTTGCATTCCTTCATCGCCAAGGTCGGCAAGGACAAGGTATCGCTAGTCGGACACAGCATGGGCGGAAGTATCGCGGGCTACTACGCCGGCAGCGTCGGCCAAGAGTTACACAGCCTGGTTCTCATGGAAGGCATGGGACCTCCAGACAATCAAACGCCATCCCCCGAGCGTGTAGCAAATTGGATTCGGGGATGGGGCCGAGCACGTGCGCGGACATCGGCGGCCTATTCCAGCCAAGAGGAAGCGGCCGAAAAACTCCGCGGGCGAGATTTATTGCTCAGTGAAGAACTTTCACTCAAGTTGGCAAAAGCTGGCACTCGGCAACGAGAGGATGGAAAGTTCGTCTTCAAGCACGACCCTTTGCACTTGAGCCAAGGTCCTATTGGCTATTCGGTGGCTGTCGCTGGTGAGTTTTGGCAGCGTATCGCCTGTCCACTGCTGCTTCTAGATGGCGCAGACACCGAGTTTGAATACGGCAAAGAGGAGGAAAGTCGGCGATTGTCGTACTTGCCAACACACACGAGAGTCACCGTCCAAGGCGCTGGCCACATGATGCAACGGCACAAGCCTGAGCAAATCGCCCAGCTGCTCATCGAATTTCTGCGTGAATAGCGAGTACGCAAATGCCCCGCTCGTTGCGCCCAATTGAGCATATAGTGGGTTAGAATACGGGAGTTCCATTATGGCCATCATCGACCAGTTGCTACTCGATCCTACTTTCCTCGACCAGCTTTACCGCGAATACCAGAGAGACCAAAACTCTGTTGATCCGCAGTTTGCTGAGCTCTTCGCCGAACTTGATCGCGAAGACAGAGTGGAAGCTCCCATTTTTGCAAGACATGCCAAGGCACTCAAGGGCCTGCCGGAAGAGAGTATCGCTCCGGGCATTCAGATCTATTCTCTGGTGCAAACCTTTCGAGAATTCGGACATCTGATTGCCGACATCGATCCTCTTGGACAGAGCATTCGCCAACACCCCTTCTTGGACCTCGAACAGTTCGGCCTCTCGGAATCCGATCTGGACACGGTTGTAAGTTGCGAAGGGTTCTTAGGCTTAGAAAGTGGGACGGTTCGCCAGCACATCAGCGTGCTGATGGAAACCTACTGCGGTCCGGTTGGAGTGGAGTACATGGATGTTGTGGACAAACCACAGCGCGATTGGCTACAGGCGCACATGGAACCATCGCGAAATCGTCCGGTGTACGCCAGTGCTCGTCGTCATCGCATCGCCAAGAACTTGGTTGAGGCGGACACCTTCGAGCAAAGCCTGCACAAGATGTACGCCGGTGCCAAACGCTTCTCTCTCGAAGGCGCCACAACTCTGATTACGCTCCTGCAGACAGTCATCGAAGAAGGCGCAGCCAACGACATCGACCAAGTTGTTCTGGGAATGGCGCATCGCGGCCGACTCAACGTTCTGGCCAATGTCATGCAGAAACCGCTCTCCCATATGCTAGCAGAGTTTGAAGGCAGGCCCATCGCGTCCGAATTGCAGGGCTATGGCGACGTTAAGTACCACTCTGGCTACTCCGCCGACTACGTCTCTCCCCAGGGAAAGAAGGTTCATCTCTCGATGGCTTTCAATCCCAGCCATCTAGAAACCGTAAATCCCGTGGTTGCCGGCATCGTTCGGGCCAAGCAAGATCTAAGCACAAATCCCAATCGCAACAGCGCCCTACCTATTTTGATTCACGGTGATGCATCATTTGCCGGACAGGGCGTGGTCGCCGAAACACTGATGCTCTCTGGGCTAGAGGGCTACACCACCTGTGGAACGATTCACATCATCGTCAACAACCAAGTTGGTTTTACCGCCAGTCCAGAGGAGTCGCGTTCGACCCGCTATGCTTCGGACATCGCTCTTTCTGCGCGCGCTCCGGTATTTCACGTCAATGCAGATCACCCCGAGTGCGTCGCCTTCATTGCGCAACTGGCACTTCGCTACCGACAGAAATTTGGTTCGGACATCGTTATCGACTTGGTCTGCTTTAGGCGTTACGGCCACAACGAGCTTGACGATGCCAGTTTCACGCAACCCGTCATGGCCCGGCTCATCGCAAAACACGAAGCGGTGTCCAAGCTCTACACCGATAGGCTCTTGCTCGACAACCACGTTACCGCAGCCGAAGTAGAAGCGATGCATTCAGAGGCGCAGACGGCGATGCTCAAAGCGCGAGAGGTCGCGAGAAAAATGGAGACGCAAATCTCCCAACAGCTCGGTGGGAATTGGCGGGGGATTAAACTGGCCGGCACCGACTGGACCGCGGACACAACCGTAAAACGAGATACGCTACTAAAAATTGCTCCGACCTTTACCAAGGCACCAGAGGACTTCAACTGGCACAAGCGCCTGTACCGCATGATGCGCCGCCGGACTACCAGCATTTTTGAAGACCAGCCACTCGATTGGGGCACCGTCGAAGCGCTGGCCTTTGGCTCCATATTGCTCGAAGGCACTCATATTCGCCTTTCTGGCCAAGACAGCGGCCGCGGCACTTTTGGTCATCGGCACTCCATCTACACCGATCAAGAAAGCGGAAAACGCTACGTACCTCTCAATCACTTGGGCGGCAAACAGGGATTTTTTGAAGTCATCAACAGCCCACTCTCTGAAGAGGCTGTGCTCGGCTTTGAATACGGCTACTCGACTGCCGATCCTTGGAGCTTGGTCATCTGGGAGGCGCAATTCGGTGACTTCGTAAATGGTGCGCAAGTCATCATCGATCAGCTGATCGCCAGTGCAGAATACAAATGGGGGCGGATGACCGGCCTAGTGATGCTTCTGCCTCACGGACACGAAGGCCAAGGCCCTGAACACTCCAGTGCCCGTCTAGAACGCTTCTTAGAGCTCTGTGCCGAACGAAATATGCAGGTATGCAATCTGACAACTCCGGCGCAATACTTCCACGCGTTGCGACGACAGATGCACCGAGACTTCCGCAAACCACTCATCATCATGAGTCCCAAAAGCTTGCTGCGACATCCGGAAGCAACCTCAACGTTGGACGAGCTGGCTGAGGGTACATTTCACACCGCAATCGATGATGTCGATTGCACAGACCCGAGCAAAGTGAAACGCATTCTCATGTGCTCTGGGAAAATTTACTACTCACTTCTCGCAGCCAAGCGAGAAGGTAAGCACGAAGAGGTCGCCATTATTCGCGTAGAACAGCTCTATCCCTACCCGAATAAGACACTTAAGCCCATGCTTGCCAGATACACCAACGCACATCGCATCTCCTGGGTACAGGAAGAGCCGCGCAACATGGGCGCTTGGCGTCACTTGCATCACCACTTCAATCGCAGCATGCCGGACGGCGTTGGTATTGACTATATCGGACGGGATTCACGAGCTGTGCCAGCAACCGGTGTTCCCTCGGTGCACAAGCGAGAAGAAGCCGATATCTTGCGTGGCGCAATGACCAATAGCGACGAAGATTGCGTGATCAAACGCGTAGTAAGCTCGACCTAAGTACACTTGGTTTCAGGTTCTGAGTACGGCCCCAAGTACCGTACTCCTAGGAAGTGCCGAATTCGGCATCTCCTGGCCCGATTCAGTTTAGCTTTCGCGATCTGTCAATATAAGGGGTGCTAGAATCGGCTTAAACCGCCGGTTTTGAGCACTTTTGTAGATCACCCCCCCGGAAAAGTGCCGAATTCGTCATCTATTGGCACTTTTAAGCTATGCGAGATCCTCGCAAGGGGTTACAAGAGACTTCTAACAACTCTCCTTAGGGGTATTGAAACATGGCAAAAGCAAAGAAAAT
>JAESTW010000406.1 GCA_016763395.1 Kofleriaceae bacterium | reverse complement strand
GAGCATTGTCCAACTCTCGGCTGGCGTCGCGATAGCCTTCCATATACTTGTTGGAAAGCTGGTTTGTTTGGCCGCGGCACAGGTCTGGGGCTCGATAGGAACGAGTTCGCCCCTCCGTCGCATCTCGCCGGCCACGCTGGTACGCATCGATAGCCGAGCACAGTTTGCCCTTCTTGTTGTTCCAGCCTTCGAGATAGCCAGTGAGATAAATACTGAAGCCGTTGCGGTCACAAAAGGCGGGAACGGCAGTGCGCTTGCGGTTGCCTGCCCGAGCATCTTGGCGTCCCTGAGTTTCTCCGCGCTGATACGTGCACAGGGTAGAGACAACTTGCTCTCGCTCTTGCAATAGAATTTGTTGATAGGCGCGGCTGGTGTCCGGGTACCGCTGAAGACAGACGCTAAAGGCGCGGGGGAGGGGAGCTCGGTTGCTGGTCTTGGCAACTTGGCGTGCACTCACTCGCAACTTGTCATCGCCGCAAAATACGGCCAGTCCAGCATCGGCACCGCGTTGATAGCGCGACTGAATACTGGCGAAGAGCCGTGGCGTGCATACTCTGTACTGACCCAAGGCATTACCGGAGAGCTGCCCTTGGCTGCCTTCGCGTTGGCCGATGGATTCAATGTTCGGCGCCGCACAGTATTGGGCGAGGCCTTGTCCGTATGCTTGATTGGCTGCGGCTCGGGCTCGACTAACGGTGGTGCGTGAGCAGTTGCCGAAGATGCGACTGTTTTGATTGGCCTGTCCGGCCACGCCGAGCTCACGGCTGCGACTTACAGCGGTTTGTACGAGTCCCTGACAGTAGTTGTCCATCGCTCTGGCGTGACTTTGGCTGTAGGCGAGGCCGATAGCGCGTTGCTCTTGCCGTGAACAAGACCGGTAGGGGCGAGGATCGAAGCTGCTGGCCGCTCCGCTCAGTCCTTGCTGGCTCCCTGCTTGCGCTGCGTTCTCAGGGCTGCAAAACTCTTGCAAGCCCGCCCTTGTGCCCTCGTCATACGCGGCCCGAATTTGCGGCATTGAGCAGAGTTGATAGTTACTTGCGGCTAAAGGAGTGGACCGTCCTTGTCGTCCGATAGCAAGACCCTGAGCTCTGGCTTGGCCAGCCGCTTGTCCGCAGTACTCAGCAACCCCGCGGGCGTGCGCTTGGTTGTAGCTTCCGGCCATTAGCTCGAGCGCTTGCTGTGGGCAGACGGCATAGGCCCGTGAGTCAAATTGTGCGGGGCTTCCCTGTTGGCCTGCTGCATAGCCCGCTTGCTCGGCTCCAGTGGGTACACAGTATTCGGACACACCTATTTGGTAGCCCGCTTGGTATGCCTGAGCAAAACCGTCTTGGCGAGTGCATATGCTGTATCGCTGGGGATTGTAGCGAGGCGCGCTGCCAGCTCGGCCATCTTGCCGGCCATGCCCTTGCACCATCGCGGGAATACAAAATTGTGCCAGGCCTTCGTTGTAGCCTGCGTAGAGTTGGGTTTGGAACTGCGAGTGACTGGCTCCCTGACACATCGATCCCACTTGGTAGTTCAATGCTTGTCCGGCTAGTGCTTGATTGCGTCCAGTATCCCAAGCCGCTCGAGGCTGGCAAATGGGGGGGGGCGAGCTTCCACCGCAAGCGGTGCTGCTGATGATGAGTGTTGCGAAGAGGAGATGGCCGATTGGTACATTCATAGCTTGGTCCCTATGACGTTAGCGTCACGAAACCATTCTATGGTTAGTGGACTAATATAGGAAACCAGAATTGGGACTATCGGCAGCAGAAATGAGTGGGCCGAAACGCAGCGAGCCTCGAAGTGTAGTCTCCGAGGCTCGTTGGTGTGTGAGTATGTGTGGCTGATCGCTGCCACAGCCTCTTTACTGTGGTGGCTGTGGTGCGTCGTCGACACCGAACTGCAGTCGACCGGTGTTGGCTTCGTGGATGTGGCAGTAGGCGGTTTGGTTGCCGCGCTCGTTATAGACCATGGAGTAGCTCTCGCCATTGCCCATGCTGTTGCCCTGGTGGTCATCAGCGTGAATTCGGTGAGCGGTGGAATCATCGTTTCTAATGACGATCTCGGTTCCTGTCCGGACTAAAATGAGGTTGTTGCCATCGAAAGTGCTGTGGTTTCCCTGACCGGTACCCGAGGGAATTGCGATTGTAATGCGGTTATCCACAGTTACTGCCGATATTGCAGAACGACTACCTAGTTCGCCATTGAGGGCGAATGCGAGGGAAGCCACACCGGCAGCTGCATTGGTGGGGACCGTTAGCGTAATGACAACATCAGTGCTTTGTCCTTCGCTCAGTGAAACTGTGTCCGAAGGTGTGTAGCTGACATCCCATCCTGTCATGATACCGGAGATAGAGAGAGAAACATCGCCTGCGAAGTTTTCGGATGCAAGAGTTGCAGTCCAGGAGATTTGCTCACCGAGGTCAATTTGCGTTGGGGTATTTTCCACAACCGTGAGCGCGTAGTTTCTGATGACCTCAGGGGCAGCGTCGGCTTCATCGCCTCCTCCACCACCGCCACCGCCACCTCCGCCACCGCCTCCACCATTGTCAGTGGGCGTGGTTAGTTCACCGACACAGGCTGCAAGTGAGAGGGAAACCAACGCGAGAATGATGGGGTTGTGTTTCATGTAGCCAATTTCATATGCGAAGCATGTGCCGTTATCACACCGCGTGATTCTAGGTGCTTAGCTGGAGATCGGCCAGCGACAGCCTGGAGACTCAATCCCCAGGGGGGGTGGCAAGGCCGCATTCCTTTGGTAATACGCCACGTTGCGGTGCAACTGACATCATCGACTCAGGCTACAATTGGGCCAAGGAGAACGCGTGGGATTTTTCAAAAAGGTGAAGAAGGGCATGACGTCCAAGGCCAATGCTGCCATTGACAGCATGTTGACCCCTGAGAAGGAGATGGATCTCATCATCCTAGACTTGGAAACCCAAGGCCGGAATGCGCTGAAGGAACTGATCAGTTACAAAGCGACTGAAAAAGAGATGGCAAGGGCGGCCGAGGAGCAGGAACTTCGGGCGAAGACTTGGGAGAAACGGGCTATGCTCGCCATCAAAAGTGGAGATGACGATTTGGCGAAAGAGTGCCTTACGCGCAAGCGTAGGGCCGAAAACGAGGTTCGAAAGATCCGAATGGATCAGTCCGAAGCAGCAGGCTATGCCGCGGAACTCAACGGGTCTCGCAAAAAGGTGGAAGTGAAGCTCAAGATGCTGAAACTTCGCAAGGGCACGATGGCCTCACAGATCGCAGCGACTCGCTCGGGCAAGGGAGATGTGTTCGCGCAAAGTGAAGAGCTGTTTGACAAAATGGACGAGGCGGAACGCCGAATTGATGAGGAAATCTTCGAGCAAGAAGCGGCGATGGAGCTTGCGGACGAGGACTCGGATTTGGAGTTAGAAGCAGCCCTTTTGGCAGTCTCTGCGACAAGCGGTGGAGACATAAGTGGCGAAGATCCCTTGGCTCAGTTGAAAGCAAAAATGGATCAAGAAAAGAAACTGCTCGGCAAATGAGCTGGAGGCAGTGAAAACGCACACGTTTCGCAGTCTATCTATTTGAAAAAAAACGTGTTTTCAGTTTATTCAGGCCTTGTTCTCATGGTCGAGTAGGCTCTCCAACTAGGGGCGCAAATATCTCTTGTCGCTAATGAGGCGATTTCATGTATTGTCGGCGCTCTCCAGGAGTTTCTGTAATGCAAGGTACAACAACAACAACTAGTAGTAAGGCTATCAACCCAACTCCAATGGCTACCACCGATACAAGCAAAGACGATTCTGGTCTTCACGACCTAAAAGCTCTCGCCAGTTCTGCGAAACGCCGCCGAAACAAGCGACGAACGACTCAGATGGAGGCACAAGATTCACTTTTGGCCTCTACCGCAGCACTGGAGGCGGTAGTACTCCCAGATCCCCGTAAATCTGTGGCGATGCCAGTGGTTAAGATTGACGTCGAGACTCCAACAGGTGCTGCAAAAACAGTTGCGGCAAAAACAGTAACGAGCACTGCAAAAACGAGTGCCAGTGTTGAGACAAGTGTCGCTACAGAACTGGCAGCTCCACCAGAGGATTCCAAGGGATCCAAAGTGGGTCTCATTGCGGTAGTAGGAGTTGTCGGAGTTGCGGCAGCTGCATTCGTACTCTTTGGTGGCAAAGGGGATTCGGACAAGCAAGCCGAGGCAGGAACACCGGTTAAAACGCCGGTTGCTCAGGTCGATACTGCCGCGCCTGATACTGCCACGTCTGGTACTGAGGCAGCCGATACGGGCAACCAACCAGGAAGTGATACCGAGCCAACGCTTGTCGCGGTCGCAGTGCCTGAGATTGACCCCGGACAAGAGGCTAGCGGAGACGGCAGCAATGGAAGCGAAATTGCGGGCAAAGAGGATCCAACTGCTCTGGTAGCAGAGGAAACTAAGCCCGAAGAAGCGGTCAAGGACAAAAAGCCCGCCAGAATCTTAACGGACGAAGAGAAGGCGGAAGCCAAGCTCAAGCGCGAAGAGCGTCTCGCTGCTAAAAAGATAGCGAAAGAAGAGGCTGCGGCCGCCAAAGCAGCCAAAGCGAAAGACTCCAAAATTGGCAAAGATAAATCGCTATCCAACGGCGACTCCTTGGACGACGTGTTGTCCTCTGTGACTGGTGGCCTGGACAAGCAAGTTGTGAAAAAGGACACGAAGCCGACCAAGACCAGTCTCGGACGTAGCGATGTTAAAAAGGCGATGAAAAAGGTCGCTGGTCGGGCAAAGAGTTGTTACTCGCAAGAAGAATTCTCTGGCATGGTGACCGTTAAGTACGCCGTCAAGCCAGACGGATCACTGAGCAATGTCAAAGCGACTGGCTCGCACGCCGGTAGCAAGACTGGCAAGTGTGTGGTCAAGGCCGTCAAGACGGCGAAATTTCCCGCTTACAGCGGATCGCCGATGACCTTCACCTATCCCTTTATGTTGTCGCCGTAGCTTGTAGATGCTTTGATACCCACATGAGCAAAAGCCGTGTGGGTAATTTTTTTGAGGATTTTTCTCTCGGACAAAAGATCCGGCACCCGACGCCTCGGACGATACACGGCGGGGATTTGTCGCTCTACATTGCGATTACTGGTGACCGCCGGCCGCTGCACTCCTCTACGGTGTATGCGCAGGCATTGGGCTTCAAACGCGAAGTAGCCCACGACCTTCTCGCGTTTCATCTCGTTTTTGGCAAAAGCGTGGGCGATATTTCACTCAACGCTGTCGCCAATCTGGGCTATGCAGACCTTCATTTTTTGCGCAAGGTCTATCCCGGCGACACTCTCTCGTCCGAATCAGAAGTTATCGGACTGCGGGAAACCTCGAGTGGAAAAGCTGGTGTTGTCTATGTAAAAACTCGCGGCTTTGATCAAGTGGGCAGAGAGGTCTTGCGTTTTGTCCGGTGGGTCTTGGTCAACAAACGCGATATCACAAGTAAGAGCGGTATCTCTGAAGTACCGAGTTTGCCCGAGTCTATCGAGGCATCTAGTTTGACGATTCCCGAAGGCTTGCGACTCGATTGCATTGAGGAGCTTCAGTGGGCGTCCGGCGGAAACTCGTATTGGCAAGACTACAGTGTTGGCGAGAAAATCATTCACAACGGCGGCATGACCATTGAGGAAGCAGACCACATGCAACTCACTCGTCTGGTGCAGAACACGGCCAAGGTTCATTTTAACCAGCACGCCATGCAGTCCTCTCGCTTTGGCAAACGTCTGGTGTACGGTGGACACATTATTTCGATAGCTCACGCCCTGTCATTCGATGGATTGGAGAATGCGTTTTCGATGGCTGGCTGGAACTCTGGAGCCCACTGCAATCCTTGTTTCGCAGGCGATACGATTTACGCCAGTACCGAGGTTTTGGACAAAGCGGAGATCGCCGAGTATGACAATACGCTCGGGGCTTTGCGCCTGCGTTTGGTTG
>JAESTW010000040.1 GCA_016763395.1 Kofleriaceae bacterium | reverse complement strand
CTCTCGTTCCCAGCTGCGAATCGCTTGCGTGCAGGCAAACCCGTCCATCTTCGGCATTTCGATATCCATTACAATTAGGTGGTAGTCGTTCTCCTTCGCTTTCTGAGCTCCGACCGCACCTGTTGATGCAATGTCGACGTCGTAGCCCGCGATTTCCAGCACCCGCTCGATAAAAAACTGGTTGTCGCGGTTGTCCTCAACGACGAGGATTCGCTCGCCCTGGCCACGACTGACGGTCTCTGGCGCGGTAAGAAGTGCGCCTCCCCTGTCTGCTTCGGCTTCGTCCGGATACAGCGTCGCCATAATAACTCGTAGAAGTGGCTCACTACATATCGGCTTGGACAAGGTTGTCGCATTCCCAAAGACATGATGTTTGCCTCGACCGACCAGCCCCATGGAACCTACAAAAATCGGACTAATACTGTGATCCTCCACGTATCTACGCAGACTCCCCACCACATCGTCTGAGTCGTTCTGACACAATTGTATATCAACAAAAAGTAGAGAACAATCTTGTGTCCGAAGCGCTTCTTGCGCCAGCTTCAAAGAACTGACGCTATCGACATGGATGCCCCAATCGACAAGGGTCTTAGCCAATGCCTCTCGTTGCGCTCGGTTGGGTTCTACTATCAGGGCACGAATGTCGCAAGCTCCAGGAAGCTGGACTGCTTTCGGCTCCTTAACCATCGGTAGACAAAGCTCGATACTAAAGGTAGTCCCCTCCCCGATTCGGCTCTGAAAATCGATACTGCCCCCCATCATCTCCACAAGAGAGCGAGATATGTTTAGACCGAGACCAGTTCCACCAAATTCACGATTGGTAGAACTACTACCTTGCATGAAACGTTCGAATATCTGTTCTCGTACATCCTCTGCGATTCCGATGCCTGTGTCTCTGACTTCAAAGCAAATCATCCAGCACGAATCCTCTCGTTGCTCTCCCCGGACGGATACAACAATGTCACCTTCTTTGGTGAACTTGATGGCGTTGCCGACAATGTTCAGAAGAATCTGCCGGATTCGGCAGGCGTCGCCAAGGACACTCTGTGGCAACGTACTCTCACAGTGAGTGACCAACTCGAGTCCTTTTGCCTCGCTTCGAGCGGCAAGCGAGACAGCAACTTCTTCTAGTAGAGCGCTCGGGCTAAATGGCCTCGACTCAAATTCCATGAGTTCTGCTTCAATCTTGGAGACGTCGAGAATATCGCATACTAGCGTTAACAACATCTCCGAATTACTCTGAATCGACTGCAAGTAGCGAGATTGAACCGGTGTAAGCTCCGTGAGTGTCAACAAATCGGACATCCCAAGAAGTGCATTGAGAGGAGTTCGTATTTCATGGCTCATCGCCGCAAGAAATTCAGATTTGGTTCGGTTTGCGTTCTCAGCTGCTTCTTTTGCTACCGTAAGTTGCTCCCGTACATCCCGGTCATGGGTCACATCATGGAAGGACCCTAAAAATCCACCATCCTCCGCATTCGACGATGTGAGACACATCGATACTGCGACCAGATGCCCTGCGGAGTGCTTAACACGAAGTTCTGCACACCCTTTGTTGACCCTCGCATACTCGACCGCGCTCTGAAAAATGAGTGAATCTTCTTCGTAGACGAAATCAACAAGTGCACATCCAAGTACATCGTCTCGCACGTGACCGATACTGTGCTCCCAGGCGCGATTGAGAAACGTAACTATGCCATCGGCATCGATCTCGAAAACGATTTCAAGAAGGTTCTCGACCCGCGCACTCGCTTTTCGTTCCGCGGTCGACAAGGCCTCAATGAGACGATATCGACTCTGGAGCTGAATCTCGTCTGAGCTAATCTCTTCGCCACAATCTTCCTCAGGCTCCTCAGACTTTGGGTGACGTTTCTTGGGTGCTCTGCTCATACGATGTACCAATTCCTAAGTAATTAGTAAGCTATCAAGTAGACTCTTTGAGGTTATGACAGACGCGTAGAGCGGAAAAATTTGGTCACAGAAAAACTCTTGTTCGAAGGTAGTCCGCGAGGATGTGCAGTCTGATAGCACGGACACGTTGTAGCCTTTCTCGAACGCAGAGCGGCCGGTAGAATCAATGCAGATGGACGTTACAGTACCAGCAAGTATGATTGTATCGACTCCTCGCTCCCTCAGAACACTGTCAAGCTTGGTGTTGGAAAACGCGTTCAGCCCTCGTTTGCCAGGTACTTCTATTACCCGATTTCCGAACGCGCGAAGTTGTTCGATGGTCTTCGCGCCATCAGTTCCTTCCTTGAACGCCTGAACTTCTTTGATCGTCGCCAAAATTCCGACGGGCTCTTTGAGTTCACGATAATCGGGGGTGAAGAGGATAGGCGTAGAAATCATTGTGACCGCGGTAGGCGCGAGCGCCTCAATCAACGCGAGCGTATTGGCAAGTGTTCCTGTGACCCGGTTGGACTCTTCAACCACTCCATACAAAACACCGTCTTTGGCAAAGTAGTCATTTTGAAATCCGATTAAGAGTAGCGCTGTCGTTTCTGGATTCATGATATGTGGTCCTTAGAAGTTATCTGGCCAGTTCTCTTAGAGAAGTAGTCCACCAACTTGGGTTCGGTACTGTCGAGTGGATCTTGAGGCCCGTGGTATTGAAAAACACCTAGTGGAATGACCTAGTGAGACTCCACCTGTTTCGCCGAGAGTTGCAGCAGTCGTGCCAAACGCATCTCTTGGCTGTATTCAATCGGCTGGTACTAGGGTTCATATCGGGGAAGGATCAGTCCGGAAATGGAACACTTCTATTTCGTTTTGGTACTATAAACTAGCTCGACAGCCGCTTGACGACATCATTCCCCTACCATTCCGTACACGATTGCCGGCAAACAATCACGGAGCGAGTCTTGCTACGGGTTGGTACATGCGCCAATTCATTGTCCTCATCCCCATCGTGGTGATTTCCCTATTCGGAACTTCCGCCAACGCAGAGGGAACCACCCCGACACTGAACCCATCGGATGGACTGGCGTCGGACAGGTGGCTATAACTGCCCTTGACGGGGGTACTGCCGGCACATTGAGCTCCGGACAGACACTCGTTGTTGCAGGCGGTGCTGCGGGCGCGTACGGCGTCCGAGTGATAGATGGCCAGGTCGTCGGCATTGCCTGGGACGTAGAAGTGGTAGGACAGGTTGAGTCCGGCGGCCGTCTTTTCTCGTGTGATTGGAGGTTCGGAGGCACCAATAGACCAACGCATCCGATGTATTTGCAGTGGACTGCATAGACCAAGCCGGACAAATCGAATTCAAACTCTATGAGGAAGACAGTCAACGTATGTCGCTGGAGTCCCATTGGTTGCGGCAGCAATACCCACAAGCGCGGCTCGGTCAAAGTGTCCTAAACGTTCAAGTGTGGGGACGTCGACTCGGCCTTTCGAGCACAATCGCTGATGGTATTACACAGAGTCTGCAAAACGCGGACATACTACTGGCCCCGTTGGTAACAGTCCTGGACGAAACAACTGTTGAGTCTTGGTCGGCATCTCCTGTCCCCACTTTCAATTCTCCAACCATCGTCATCACCGAAGCCGAGTTGCTCGGTTCAAACTTGGATCTTGCCGTGGACCGATTCGCTGGTGAAGGAAGCAATTCCGTTCTTCTTCAGATTCACAGAGTTTCCTCCGACGGTACATCCCTTGCACTGCAAACGGTCCAACTCGACGGCATTTCGACCTTGGAGCGAATGCACATCGATGTTGGTTTAGTGCGAGACATTACGATTGACGTATTCGACAACTCACTCCTGGTTGACCAGCTTTGGCTTGCAGATGGTGCGTGGGCTCTATTTGATGACAGCCTTTGGGGCGGAGACACCGCCGTTGATACCTTCGACACCAATTGCCAGGCGCACTCCATAAGCAATTCTGAGTACGCAATCTCTGCGGTATTAGAACTATCCGGATGTGCCTACGTCGACTCTAGCTACGTCGATCGGTTTGTCGGAGTGGCGCGTCACCTATCCCGCGGCCTGAATACCAAAGCCTACGATAGCGTCGCATTTTGGTATCGAAGCAGTGAATCGATCGAGGCATGTGTAGAAGATACAACAAATGGCCACCGCATATGTACCGAGTTTTCTGCGGCACCGCGAGGTCGTTTCGCCTCACTATCACTCAAGGATTTAAAACACATCACTGGCATTCTTCACTTGGTCACCGTCACACAAAGCCAACCTGGAACCCTCGAAGTGTCCGGGCTAACATTCCAGCGCGTGACTACCTCCCCCGTTACGCCCGGCTGCGGTTGCAATACCACAGAACCTGGCAGTAGTACTGGAATGTGCGCAATGCTCCTGAGCTTGTTCTTCCTCCATAGATACAGGCGTTCACATCATACTGTGCTCATCGGTAGCTCACAGCCCTAAGGTTTCTTCCAAACCGGCCGACTAATATGATTGTGGGGATGCCATGACTCTCGGTGACAAGCCATTGATACTGCTGGTGGACGATGATCCGAGTTTGTCCGCCCTTGTAGGGCGCTGGCTAGAGTTGGCGGAGTTCCGTGTGGAGTATTGCGAGAGTGCAGAAGCCTTGCTTGACCTACTCTCTAGAACCCTGCCGGACGCAGTGTGTCTCGATTTGGATCTCCCTGGTATGGGCGGAATGGAGGTGTTGTCTCTACTTCGGCGTCGGCACAGAACAGTACCTATCATCATGCTCACTGGTGACAAATCGATACACTCTGTTGTCCAGGCAATGCAGGCAGGTGCCTATGACTATGTTCCCAAACCACCAGACCGAGCACGACTTGTAAACACGGTCAGCAATGCGGTGAAACAACACCACATGTCGACGCGCCTTGCGCAACTTGAACGAGAGGTTGATGGCACTGGTTTTGATGGAATCATTGGCCAGTCTCCTGTGATGCGTGATCTTTTTCGACAACTAGAAAAAGTAGCCATGAGTGATATCACCTCTTTAATCCACGGGGAAAGTGGTACTGGAAAAGAACTTATCGCGGGCGCAATTCACAAAAATAGTGCCCGTAGTTCGGGGCCTTTTGTCGCTGTCAATTGCGCTGCCGTACCTGAGACCTTACAAGATTCTCAATTCTTCGGCCATGAAAAGGGCGCATTTACCGGAGCAACCAAAACGCAGCTCGGACGCTTCGAGCAAGCCAATGGTGGCACACTCTTTCTGGACGAGATTGCGGAACTGAATCCAACTCTACAGGCCAAATTACTTCGAGTCATCCAAGAGAAAAACTTCCAGCGGGTCGGGGGTTCACGAGTCATTCACTCCGACTTCAGGCTTGTAGCCGCAACCAACAGAGACCTTGCGGACATGGTACGACGCGGGACGTTTCGTGATGATCTTTACTTCAGAATTGCAGTACTCGAACTAGAAATCCCTCCTCTCCGCGATCGCAAAGGTGACCTCGATTTACTAGTGAATACCTTTCTAAGCGAAATCGCTAACGCGGGTAACCAGCCCAAAGCCGTCGTCTCATCTGAGGCGATGACGACGCTGGCTGAATACTCATGGCCAGGCAACGTGCGAGAACTTCTCAATGTGATTCAGCGTGCAGTTGTCATGGCTGAAAACAATTTCATCGCGAGCCGAGATCTTCCATCGAGACTTCTCAATGTGCAGGGGAAAAGGCCACCTGCTGATGAAGAGTGTGTTGTGTCTGATGCTCCCCGCGGAACTCCACCACCAGATCCGGGGGAGTATCCCATGACGCTGGTCGAGCTTGAACGTTGGGCCATCGAGACAATGATGGAGCGCACTGGTGGCAACGTTTCTGAAGTGATTCGTCGCCTAAAAATCGGACGGACGACACTGTATCGCAAGTTGAAGCGTTACGGTCTCCGGTAGCAAGTACCAAAGACCGCCCAACTCGTTGTTCCGATTGGGAACATGCGTTCTACAATGGGACAGGCCATGGTGCAAATGAACCGAATGCCCTGCTAGACCGTCCAGGAGCCGTAGGTTTCAGTAGCTACTTTCGGCATACGCTGTGCATTCCATGGTGGGTAAGGAGAAGAAACAATGCCCTTACAAACCATCAAAATTGACTCAACAGGTCGTACCGAAACGTCGGACATCAGTACGCTGCGCATTCTTTGTATTGACAGCGAGAACAACTGGCTACGCTACGCGAAACGGGAACTTCAGTGTACGGAATTCCAAGTCGACGTCGCATGCTCGTTCATGAAAGCCGTTGAACACCTCTGTACGACAGAGTTCGACCTTGTCACCCTAAGTGACTCCATCTGCGATGTTCATCACTACCTCGAGATACTCGACCGCTGTAAACGCGCACAGTGGCTACAAGAAACCCCGGTCATTGTTCTGGCTACCAGGGATACCGTCCACGGATACGACCTGGCGATACAACATAGAGCAGACGGATACGCATCCCGACCTACCGTACGCGGGACACTCCTACCCGCGCTTCGTAAATCGCTGCGGAGCCACCAACGACGACAAAAGTGGTTGCGTCAACCTTCGGGGGGACAAGAGCCTCGCTGCCAACCCGGTATAAGAATGGCGCCCATCGCACCCAGCGGGCGTAAGAATACTACCAACCGAGTGGACACTTGGAAATCAGTCGTAAGTCTCGAGTGCATCCAGGGTCCGTCATGAGGTTACTCTTGTGCGATGATGATCCCGACCAACTTCAGTTACTCAATCGTTATGTCCGAAGGTTGGGCCACACAACGGTATTGGCGGCCAATGGCTCTGACGCTTGGGCCCATCTAAACGCCGGTGAGTTTGATGTCGTCATTACCGATTGGCTTATGCCTCGCCCGGACGGGCTTGAACTGTGTCGCCGTATACGCAAGAAGCAATTCGAACCCTACACTTACATCATTCTTCTCACCGCACTCGGTGATTCTTGTGATTTGGCACGTACCATGCGAGCTGGGGCCGACGATTACATCCGCAAACCACTACGATCAGAGGAGCTAGAAGCGCGCTTGATCGCAGCCGAACGAGTGTGCAGCGTGTATGCGAAACTCGCCCGGCGACAACAGGAATTGGTACTACTCAATCGGCAAGTCCGTGAGCAGGCCAGAACGGATCCACTAACTCAACTATCCAACCGACTGAGGCTTCAAGAAGACTTGGTCGCGCTGTCGTGCCGCGCCGAGCGCTATGGAATGTCGCACTCGATTCTGCTTGCGGACATCGATTACTTCAAAGGCTACAATGATCGATACGGACATCCCAAAGGAGACAAAGTTCTCAGACGTGTCGCTGACACGATCGGAGCCCAGATGCGCGCCAGTGACATGCTCTACCGTTGCGGTGGAGAGGAGTTTCTGGCAATTTCTTGCAGCCAGGACGCCTCAGGAGCATTGCGCGGCGCTCAGCGAGTTCAGGAAGCAGTTACAAACCTTGCGATCGAACACCTGGGAAGTCCCTTTGGCATCGTTACGATAAGCATTGGTGTAGCGGCACATCAGCCCAGTGCATGTCCAGAAGAGACAATTTGCAAGGCGGACGAAGCGCTGTATCGCGCGAAGCAGGCAGGACGCAACCAAACCGCATCAAGCCCGGGCCCCCCAACGCCGAGCACAACCGGACAACCTACACAACAACGCGTAGCCATTCATAAAGCACCTGCTCCCGACGGGGCTCAGCCTTACACAGCAGATCGATACGTGAATAATGGACAGTAGGACGTTGCCGGTCGGACGCTACCAATACAATCGGTTTGTGGCGGATCAATTGGAGCAAGGGTGACGGGAGTTGCGCAAAAAATGGTCGTGATATGCCGCACTCCCCTGTTCCCCCCAAGATGCATTCCGGTCTGCGCCCTAGCTACCACGCCCTTGCTCTTGTTCAGATCTGCCTTTGCCTACGTATTCCGACTGCAAACGCTCAAAGTACAGTGGACGCCGCGAGAGGGTTCGTAACGGACAGAAACCGCATCGGCAAAGATGCAGCATCTTGCTGCTGCCAAAGTGGAAACGGGAGTAAGAAAAAGCGAAAACCCCTCAAATCGCTGTTGAAGGCGTATCTGAGGGGTTTAAAGCGGT
>JAESTW010000039.1 GCA_016763395.1 Kofleriaceae bacterium | reverse complement strand
TCGCCTGTATCCCAAATGAGGAAGGTAATCGTAAACTATTCGCCGCCCGTGATTGGAGCTTGTGTCCGCAGCCAGCTGGTAGCTCCGGCATCGTTGAGCACATCAAATCCAGTCCCGGCCAAGTCCGCTGTTCCCGAGACGCAGCCCTCACAAACCTCAAAGAAGCCGATATTGACACTCACGGGATTGGTCATGGAATCAAAGGCAATGTTGCCGTTGATGGCTCCTGGCGGTGGCGGCTCTACCAGAGCGACAAACTGATCGTTGAATTCGGTGCAGACCCACTCAGGATACTCATAAGAATAAAACCTAAAGTCAAAAGCGTAGCCTTTGGCATTGGCGGGCGCGATGAGTGTGAGCTTTAGCGCTACATCATCAAAAATTGCAGAACCACCCGCACAGCCCGGAACGTCCTGAGGAAAGCCGGCGGGTACAGATCCTCCAGTATTGAATTCGCATGTTTCACTGGCACAGGAGTCCGGCTGCGGCGCGTAGCGAGCTCCACCGGTGGACAGAATGAGCATGCTGTCCCCAAGTTGCGGGGTCACGTTGGTGCCGAAAGCAGCTTGCAATCCGTGTTGCGCGCTGGCCGCAAGTGGGCTGCCGTTGCCGCGCACATATGCAGCACTTACCAAGCCAAAACCTAGCTCCGAACTTTGCGCGCAGATGTCTAGGGCGTTGGCTGCCCGGACAGGATCTATCTCGTCGAGTAGCAGCCCTTGATCACAGAGAGGCGCGACTTCATCGATGACACCATTGCAGTTCTCGTCACCGCTCTCCATTCCATCTTTGGCAATGACTTCAACAGCGGCCGGATTCACTAGCGCCGGCTGCTCGCACTCATTTGTGGTTTCACAACAATCTCCATCACAGCGAGTAAAGCCATCACCATCGAGGTCGGCGATGTCATCCACTTCGCCATTGCAGTCGTCATCGACATTGTTCAGACAAACTTCGAGTAGAGGCAAAACCTCGCCAACGCATCCGCTCAGCGCTGTTCCCTCAGCATTGCAAGTTTGTACTCCGGCAGTGCAAGCGCCAACTCCCTCGCTGGTAGCAGGCCCCGAGTAACAGGGCTGCGATTCTCCTGGGGTACAGATTATGGGCTCGGGAACGATATCGCTGCCCCCGTCCGGTGAATCTCCGCCTCCTGTCGCGCCACATCCGCAAAAGGCATATCCGCTAAGGGCACATGCGACAAGTACCAACCTACTGGGCGCGAACAAGTCTCTGCTCTGCTGCATTGTCATATGATCAGCCTACTACGACATGGCCTGAGGACACAGGAAAATCAGGCGGCATCCGGGGCAGCGTCCGGCAACGTAGCATCCGGCAACGTAGCATCCGGCAAGGCGGCATCTAAGACGGTAGCATCGGGCGCAATCGGCATCGCGTCCGGCACAGGAGTCACAGCCGCATCGGGCGCGGGAGTGACCCGGGCATCGGGCGCACCGGGTTGCGCATCGGCAAGGGTAGCGTCGCTCTCAACGATATTGGCGGCATCTACGGGCAGGTCCGTCTGCCCTGGAGCGCACAATGCGGGAGACTGTCCGAAGTCACAAGTCAGCCCATCTGCACACTCTGCGCTACCGAAGCACTGCGATCCAGCAGCCTTCAGCTCATCCCCTGAACAAGCGAGAGCCAGAGTAGATAGCAAGATTGCAGTGAGGAGATTCTTCATCGCACAATCATAGCCAAGCTTGCCCAACAAAGGGAAAATAACGGAACAGATTCTGGGTTCGAGTCACTCTGCCAAAGTCTATGTAGTTACGAGAGTTTGTAATTCCGAAACAAAAAAAGCGCCGGCATTCGTGCCAGCGCCCTTTGTGCTATGAGAAAAGTTAGGTGCTACTGCTAGCAGCACCAGAGCTTAGAAGCGGAATGGGTAATTTACCGATCGACCGTTTTGTGTCTTTTTGAACTTTGCTCGTTTCACAGCAGAAGATACACAGCTACGCAGCGCAGAGCTTCCACCACTGGCAGAAGCGCTTGTGACTTTTCCAGATCCGCTGATCTTGATTTTGACTGTCACAATGCCCCGCCCGTTATGCTTGTCGCCACATGAAGTCACACGACCTTTGACCTTGGAAATTCCCGCTTTGACGTCCGGCTTGCTCAAACTCTCGGGAAGATTCGAGTTGCTACTGCCACTGTTTTTGGACTTCTTGGCATACTTCTTACAACATGCTTTTCCCGGATCGACTAGACAAGTAATCTCGTCGCAGCTGCCACCTCGTGATGCAGTTTCCTTGGGAACGGTTCGCTCCGGCTTGTTAGCCCTTGCTTCCCTAGCCTTATCGCGCTTGATTTTTTCTGCCTTGGCAAGCTCCCGCTTCTCTTTGCGGGTCAAAGGTTTGGTTGGACGATTTGCTGCAGGCTTTGCCTCAACAGGAGCTTTTGTTTCTGTCTCGGTAGGAGTTTCAGCAGGAGTTTTTGTGGTCTCCGCCGTTGCTTCCCCTGTTGTGTCTTCCCCAGTTGCGTCTTCTCCTGCCGTTTTAGCAGGGTCGGCAGCAGGGTCTTCAACATCAGGCGTCACGTCAGTATCTGGCGTTTTGTCCGAGTCTGCTACGTCGCCAACTTTTTTATTGGCTGCGACTGCCGCTGGTTCTTTGTCATCACCACCAAGAACGATAACGATAAGTATGCCTGCCGCGACTACCAAACCCGCGATGACGGCAAGCAAGGTGTACATCATTTTCTTGTCGCCACCACCGGAGTGGGTTGGCATAAGCACAGGTGACGCGCTCTCAAATGCAGACGTACTAAACACCGGCAGGTCATCCGCTGAGCCTACTCCAGCCCCCGGCGATGCCGCTGAGCCTTTGTCCGCCAAGTAGACCGAAGCCATCGAGCGGATATCAATAAGACCTGAGCCCTCACTGCCACCAGTATTGGAAACACCAGGTGTTGGCGAAGAACTGGCAACTGCTTTAGGAGCATCGCTAGCTAAAGCTGCGAGATTTCCCAAAGAGAAGAGTACGGAGTTTTCATTCCGCTGCCCCTTGAGTTGCGCTTCAGCCTCTTTGCTCATCGCAATTTCACCAGTGTGCTCACTGGCGGGTGCGCTGTTGCCAAAGAGGTCGTTGGAACCAACACCAGAGCCAGCATCTCCGCCGCCGCCGAAGAGGTCAACACCACCTCCAGCATCACCGCC
>JAESTW010000405.1 GCA_016763395.1 Kofleriaceae bacterium | reverse complement strand
TTGAACTTGTAATCCAAGTAGTAGCTGTACTACGATACAAACAAGAAAACCTACAGTACATCCAGCCGAAGGCTAGTGCAATGTAGGTTCTAATGTTTAGTACTTAAGTAAGTACTTCAATCGTTTCTTTGAAATATTAAGGATGACTCCGCACTCAGTGTTTGTTAAACCAAGTGATCGCAGTTCCCTATATTTAGGTAAGATTCGTTCTTGCTCTTTATTGTCTACTAAACGAGTAACTAAGTTTAGTACTCTTTTAACTTGCGTTTAAAGTTGTCGCGGCCTTTGACGAGATCATATCGGTCATCACCAATGACAATCGTGTCATAGACCTCGCCCATATCTTCCCACTCGATATTTCCGTCCGAGATATCATCAAAGACTCGCCGGAGTTGCGCCTTAGGATGGGTTACCTCGCCAATGTAGTGTACGCCTACGTCCCATTCAAAGCCCTTGCGGGTGAAGGTATGGGTAAATCCACCGGCGGTGTAGTGGCGCTCTAGGACCAGTACTTTCTTGCCAGCGTGTTTGCCCAAAAGCGCCGCACAAGCCAATCCGCCAATGCCCGAGCCTATAACAATGACATCGAACGAAGCTGTGATTTTGTTCTGCTTAAGTGATTTACCTAGTCTCATTGTGTGGCTCCATTTTTCATTCTTAGGCCAGGGCTACTCGCTGGCCGCTACCTGGTCAATTGTCGCTTCGTCCACTGCTCCCAGGCGCTCAATAACCACCGAATCATTGTCGATCGAGACTATGGTTGACGATTCCTCTGGTTTCAGATCGCCAGCATCGATGAAGAGTTCAATATAGGCGCCAAATGTCTTGGTGACTTGAGCAGAAGAACTCTCACCGGCTTTTTTCTGCCGGTTGGCACTCGATACCAAAAGAGGCGAACCGACAGCCTTGAGAACTTCTTGCATAAGCTTACTGACTGGGGAACGCACTCCAAGGCGGGTTTTTTTGCCACCGAGTTGCTTGAGAACCTTTTTGGGTAAGTCGGAGCTTGGTTTTGCCCGAATGGTAATCGGACGCGGCCAGAGTTCACTGGCAAGCTTTCTGGCCAATTCAGGAACCTCTTCGGCAACTTGATCAAGATCGTCCGGGCTTTCGATAAAGACTAACGCTGGTGCTGTCTTGATTCTGCTCTTCGCCTGCATGAGCCGCGTTACTGCGTCGTTGTTGAGAAGGTCGGCGATGATTCGGTATCGTCCGGCACAAGGGAGACAAACCAAGCCTCCGTCGCGAATGACGGCTGCCGCTTCTTGGGCAAGCTCGCTAATAGGGCTGGAGTCCATCTTATACATCTTCACAATTCCAATGGTATCAGAGTTTGCTAGATGGCGAATGTTGGGAACTGGTGCAGTTCTCTTCAGTCGAGCGATGCTGCGCAGATCCTGCTATAGCAGGAGAGAGGCTCCTAGCGCCTAGCGGCGACCACCAGGACCGGCGTTGCCTCGTTGCCGCTGGCGTGAGCCTTTTCGTTCAAAGGTTTCGCGAGCCAAGCGCTGTAGTCCGGGATGAACCTGGGACTTGGGGGCGATAAAACGTCCAAGTAGATTGGGATCCATCGCGGCAAGCTCGTTGAGAGCGTTGCGAGTAAGACCCTTTTTCCCAGCCGCAAACTGAGCGTATACCCGTGCCATCAACAGAATTGGGGCTGCATCACTACCGACTATATCAGCGGGCTTAATGGTATCGAGAAGGGTATTGGCTTCCTTGGCCGAACCTGTCCGAGCCCATGTTTCTCCCACAATAGCGACCATAAAGGGGCGAACCTCTTTGCGTTGCGGGTTGTCGACGTTGATCATGTCCGCCAAGGGGCGAGCCTGCTTTGCGCGTCCGAAGTTGAGCAAGAGCTGCGACTTCAGGAGCGCGAAGTCATCCTGTGTACCCGCTGGTACGGTTTTGAGATCAATTGGCTCCAGCAGCGCTAAGGCTTTGGCCGGTTCATCACTGGCCATGAGCTGTGCGCGAGCGATAACGTTGGTAAGGTCACCAGAGTTTTTGTCCGCTTCTAGTTTGGCGAGTGCTTTTCTGCGCGCCTCGGGGGAGTCGCCTGCTCCTTGCAACACTCCGGCAAGCTTCTTGTGCCGCCGAATCATGCGCCACGCCCAAAAACCAAAGCCTGCGGCCAGTAGGGTAAGGACGCCAGCAACACTCATGAAAATGATGCTCCCCGACGCAATGGCCAAGGTCCACAAGCCGGCGAACACGAGTCCGACGACAATGATGTTTTTCTTTTTGAAACCGGTATCTACGGTCGGGGATGCTGGCTGGGACTGTTCTTTGCTCATAGAGTTCCAATTTCGTGCGTGAGCGGCCTATGTAACGCTTGGCCTCGAGTCGCACAAGTGTGATTTGCACCTCCAAGGCCCAATTCCCTGGATTTCCTTGTGTTCCTTGGCGGTTTCTGAGCATTTCTGGCGTTGCCGACTTCGGTACCGCGCATTCGCTGGTCTGGAGAGAGTCCAGAGTAGGCCCCTAATGTTGCTTACAACTGAGTCGGCGATAGGCAGGCAGTTCATTGCAGAGGCATAAATTGTCCAGAGTTCCCGATGTTTTGTATGACAATGTCTCTATTTTCTGTATGTACTAAAATAATAATACGTATGTACATAATTATGAACGCGGAGGGAGAAAAGGGTGTTTCGTATATACAATACAAGCTAGGTCACACACACTCACCTTGTTGGCGACACGGCCGATTTGGAATCAATTGCATGAGCGAACTTGCTGCCAGTCTTCGAAATCGAGCGAAAAAACAGATTCAAGGTAGGAAACGCAAGCGAAAAGATCCGCGCTTTTTACGTGTCATGGGAAAACTCGTAGGGGCAAAGTTGCTCACGACCAACGTCGAAGGAATTTCTTCCTATTCCGGACAAGTTAAGTTTACGGACCTCCTGCGGGCGGGCCAAATAGAGCCGCGGATTTTTGAATTACTGCCGGCCATTGTTCTCAAGAAACCCGGGTTGTTTACAGGCACAGACGACTTGCCAGATGACTTGCATGCCATCGTCCGGGCGATACGTAGGGGCGAGGCTGTCGAAGCCTTCCGGGGAGTTCCCGCCTCGGACTACTTGCCCTGGGTTGTCAAAATCGGCCACAAAGGCAAGCAACCGACCCTTCTGAAGAGCTTTCGCATGACTCAGGAGGACATCGTATTGTTGCGCGAGCTCAAAACGAAACTGGCAACCAGCGAAACCGAGGTAATTCGCCGCGCACTGCGAGTTCTGGCAGGCGAGTAGTTCTGCTGGGAAGCGATGAGTTGACGGCAGTTCGTCGCCATACTACTCTTGGGCGGTGCCGTCTTCAGGAAGTGAAATCACTGTTTTGTCTGGCTTGGAACCAGTGCGAAAACGTCCCCAAATGTACATTGAGGGACTCGATCAGCGAGGCCTGAACCATCTGGTCACAGGTGTTGTTGGCAACTCGGTAGCGGAAATTTCCGCCGGACATGCATCGCGCATCGAACTTAGCGTGGGGCTGGATTCCCTTACGGTCGAGGACGATGGCCAGGGAATACCTGTTGACCTGCTACCGTATGGCATT
>JAESTW010000404.1 GCA_016763395.1 Kofleriaceae bacterium | reverse complement strand
GTACTCGGATAATGTACCGAGCACTGCAAACATATCGAAATAGTTTTCAATTTTTTGACGCTTGGTCTGTAGATTGCCGCCAGCCACATGTCCGTTTGTGGTCATTTTGTGATCTGTGCCACTCTTAGGGCTTGAGCGGTATTACTCAGAACCTACAAGCACTTCGGGAATTCGGCGATGAATGCGTCGATTCCGCCGGGGTTTTGTCCGCCGCCTTGGGCGAGGTAGGGCTTGCCGCCGCCTCGTCCGTCTACCAGCGGTGCGACCTTCTTGAGGAGCACGTTGGCGTTCAGAGTTTTGCTGAGGGCTTTGGTCATGGCGACGACCATGCGGGCTTTGCCCTCGTCTTCGCCGACTAGAGCGACGACACCGCCGATTTTGTCCGCGAGGCGCAGGGCTTCTTCGCGCAGGTCGGTGGCGTTGCCGTCGAGTCTGGCGACGATGTAGTTGGTCCCGGAGGCAGAGGTCTGCGCTTTGTCCGAGATGTCGACTGGGGCGGCTTTTTTGGCCTTGGGCTTCTTCGAGGTGAGTGCTTCGATTCGGGCGGGGATGTCCGCGACTTTGGTTTTGAGAGTTTGCGCGAGAGCGGCCAGCATTTGGCCTTGTTCGAGGGTGTACTCCATTGCGCCTCGTCCGCTCACTGCGATGATACGCCGGACACCGCTGGCGACGCTGCCTTCGCTGACGATGCGAAAGCTGCCGATGTCGCCGGTGCGCTTGACGTGGGTACCGCCGCAGAGTTCGGTAGAGACTTCGCCAAATTTAACCATGCGCACGATTTCGCCGTAGGTGTCGCCGAAGAAGGCCAGGGCACCTTTGGAGACGGCATCATCGTAGCTTGTCTCGAGTGTGAGCCTCTCGATGTTTTGGCGAATGTGCAGGTTTACCCGGCGCTCGATTTCGGCCAATTCGTCGACTTCCACTCGCTTCGGGTGATCGAAGTCAAAGCGCAATCGCTCGGCGTCAACTTGGGAGCCGGCTTGCTTGACGTGCTCGCCCAGAACATCGCGCAAGACAGCGTGCATGATGTGCGTGGCCGAGTGGTTGTTCATGGAGTCGCGGCGAGTACTCTCGTCAACTTCCATGGTGATGCTCTCACCAGCAGAAATAGAACCGGACAGGACCTTACATCGGTGCAGGCGAAAGCGTCCGACGACCTTTTGCGTATCGAGTACCTTGAGTTCACCGGACGGGCCGGAAATTGTACCAAGGTCGCCAGCTTGTCCGCCACTCTCTGCGTAAAATGGAGTGCTATTGGCGATAAGCTCGACAAAGGCGCCCGTTTTTGCGCTCTCGACCTTATCGCCACCGACGAGCAGACACTGAACAGTACCTTCACCGCTCATGGAGTCGTATCCGACAAATTCGCTATTGGCGACTTCGTCCGGCAATCCGCGATAAGGCGCGTCGTCTTGTGGCCACGGGCTCTCTTTGCCGTCTTTGGATTTCGACAGTCCCTTGGAAACCTTCTGGTGCGTTGCGAAGGCCGCCTTGTATTCTCCCTCGTCGACGTTTCCGCCTTTTTCTGCAATGACATCTCGAATGATGTCGAAAGGAAGGCCATAGCTTTGGAAGAGGTCAAAGGCATCGTTGCCGGACACCTTATTGCCGCTGTGCTTACAGACCTGCTCAAGCTTGTCGAGACCGCGGTTCAGCGTCTTTTCAAACTCCTTCTTCTCGCCGTCAAAAGCGGACAAGATGTCTTTACGGCGCTCGCCCAGGTGCGGATAGACATCTTTGAGTTGGTCGATAAAGCCGTTGATAAGCTCAGGGTAGTCAAAGTCCGGCAAGCCAGCGCGGGTGGTAACCGCAATACATTTACGCAAGAGCCGCCTGGGAATGTACGCGCGTCCGTCATTGCCCGGAACCACGCCTTCGGCCAAGATGAAGGTACCCGCTCGCAGGTGATCGGTAATCATACGACAATCTCGTACAGTGCTCGCCTTGCCCAAGCGCTCTGCAATAGAGTCCATGGTTGGCTTCAACAGGTCGGTCTCGTACACGGTGTCCAGACCGTTTAAGATCATGGTCATGCGCTCGAGTCCGGACCCTGTATCAACACTGTTAAATGGCAGTGGATCGAGGTCGCCACTGGCTCGCTTGTCGTATTGCATGAATACGCCGGCGTTCCAGATCTCTATGTAGCGGCTGCTGGAGTCAAACTCACCGCCGGGTACATACTCAGGGCCGTAGGCGTCGCCGGTGTCATAGAAAACTTCTGTACATGGTCCGCAAGGGCCACTCTCGCCCGCTGGCCCCCAGAAATTGTCTTTGCCGAGGTAAACGATTCGGTCTTCGGGAAAGCCCAGTGCGTGCCAAGCTTTGTAGGTTTCTTCATCGCGGGGAATGCCTTGCGCTTCATCGCCGCCGTAACAGGTGACAAAGAGCTTGCTCATGTCAAAGCCGTAGCCCTCTACGAGAAGTTCTGTACTTAGACGAGCTGCCTCTTCTTTGAAGTAGTCGCCAATCGACCACTGGCCCATCATTTCGAAGAGTGTAAGGTGATGCCTGTCGCCAACGTCATCAATGTCGCGTGTCCGAATGCAGGTCTGTACGTTGACCATGGTTTTGTTCGGCGGCTTGGCAGCGCCCGTGAAGTAGTCCTTCAGCGGCGCCATGCCCGAGTTGATGTAGAGCAAGGTTGGGTCGTTTTTTGGGACCAATCCCGCTGCTGGAATGCGCAAGTGGGCATTCTTCTCAAAGAAGCTCAAAAAGAGTTCACGGACTTCGCTGCTGTTCCAGATTTTATTGGCCATATTGGTTCTCTGCGGGTTTATACGGGCCCGAGAAATCCCGGTCAACGGCTGTTGTGGAACACAAGAAATGACATCAACATGCCAACGATGCCCGGGCCAGGCCTAGTCACGGTGCTTTTTCTGGCAGAGTTATTTTTGCGGCTGGCAAAGAAGATCCCGTGGGTGGTAGGAGCACAATTGGTCATACCAAAATAGCGGTAAAATTCGATCTGAGCGGCAAACTTGTCATCATTTGGTGACAATCTATGCGATCTCATGGGCTTGCGAGTGATTCATTCCCCGACGATGAGCCATGTTCAACGGAGCTTGTGCCTGCCGACGCGGCGCAGCACAACCTACCGCAGCTACTAGAGAAATCAGGGCTTTTTCGTGTCTTGGCTTGACACTCCATCGAGCTTGACCTGGCCGCTTGGGGCTTGCTATTGGGATGCCGGGAAGCCGAATCTCCCAGGAGAAAACATGAACATTAAGAATCCAGCCACAGTAGATTCACTTGAGTTGCGAAGAGTTCTTGATGACGACGGAAAAGTCGTCGCTGGTGCAAAAGTACCCGAGGTTAGCGAGAAAGACTTGCTGCGCCTCTTTGAGACCATGTTGATGGTCAGGGTCGTCGATGAGCGCATGATGCGTATCCAACGCCAGGGCAAACTCGGTTTCTACATGAAGTCACTAGGTGAGGAGGCGACACACTTGTCGGTCTTTCCGCTCCGAGATGACGATTGGATTTTCCCCAGCTACCGTGAGCAAGGCGCTTGGTTTTGGCGCGGATACGGTATCGAAAACTTCTTAAACCAGCTATTTGGCAACCGCAAAGACCCAACCAAGGGTCGCCAGATGCCGGTACACCACTCGGCCAATTGGCTTAACGTTGTGTCGATTTCATCCCCGGTTGGAACGCAAATTCCACAAGCAGTTGGAACGGCAGCGGCAATGAAGGCGAGCGGCACCGATTCGGTTGCGATGACTTTCTTTGGTGAAGGCACATCATCGACTGGCGAATTTCACGTCGGCATGAACTTCGCTGGCGTCATGAAGGCACCAGTTATCTTCGTTATTCGCAACAATGGCTGGGCGATTTCAACCTCGTCCGAGAGGCAGAGCGCGGCTAAGAGTTTTGCTTGCAAGGCTGTTGGTTATGGCATGCCTGGCATTCGCGTTGACGGCAACGACATTCTCGCCGTGATTCAAGCCTCCAACGAGGCTGTTGAGCGCGCACGAGCTGGCCTCGGACCGACACTTATCGAGTGTGTAACCTACCGCATTGAAGGACACTCGTCCTCGGACGATCCGAGCGTTTACCGCAACCCGGCTGAGCCGAGCCTGTGGGAGCCTAAAGATCCGCTCAATCGAATGCGCGCCTATCTCAAGAACGAGAGCATTTGGAGCGAGGGCCTCGAGAAGGAAATCTCGGACAAGTACAACGATGAGATCACAAAGTATCTCGCGATTGCCGAGGCGGAACCACCACCCGCTGTAGAGACGCTGTTTGACGACGTATTCCAAGAGTTGCCGTGGCACCTCAAGGAGCAAAAGGAATACCTGATGCAGCAAGCGCGTACGAAAAACCCTCATCTTCACAACTCCTAACGTTCAGTCCCTTTCGAAGTAAACACTTCTAAGTAACCACGAGCAGCAAGCAAAACTAGGTACCCAAGCATGCCAACAATGAACATTATCCAGGCCGTCAACAGTGCATTGCGCATTCAGATGACCAACGAACCTAAAGCCATCATCCTGGGCGAGGATGTCGGCAAATTCGGCGGCGTTTTCCGCGCTACAGCCGGCCTTTTCGACGAGTTTGGAGAAGATCGAGTGATCGATACTCCACTAGCCGAAGCTGGCATCATCGGAGCCGCTATCGGTATGGCGATCTACGGTATGCGTCCGATTCCAGAGATTCAGTTCTCGGACTTTATCTTTCCCGCATTCGATCAAATCGTAAACGAGCTGGCGAAGTTTCGGTATCGCTCGGGCGGACAGTACCCGTGTCCGGTTGTGATTCGAACTCCAGTCGGCGGTGGAATCCGCGGTGGTCATTACCACTCACAGTCTCCCGAGGCGCTGTTTATTCACACGCCAGGACTCAAGGTTGTGCTGCCTTCAAATCCTTACGATGCTAAAGGACTGCTGCTCGCTTGTTTGAAGCAGGATGATCCAGTGCTCTTTATGGAGCCTAAGAAGATTTACCGTGCCTCTCGCGGCGAAGTACCTGAAGGCGAGTACACCGTCGAAATTGGCAAGGCCAAGGTTGTCTCTGAAGGCGAGCAGGTTACACTGATTGCCTACGGCGCGATGGTTGACATCATTAAAGACGCAGCCAAGAAGGCCGCCGAGATTGGGATTTCCTGTGAAGTCATCGATCTGCGTACTCTCTTGCCTTTCGATATTGAGACAATCACTGAGTCCGTCACAAAAACCGGACGAGCAGTGGTGGTCCACGAGGCTCCCAAGACCTGTGGTTTTGGCGCAGAGCTCGCAAGTTCTTTATACGAGCGATGCTTAGCTTCTCTCGAAGCTCCTATCGAGCGCGTTTGCGGTTTCGATACTCCCTTCCCATACAGTCTAGAACACGAATACATGCCAAATGCTGACCGCGTACTGGGCGCGATTCGCAAGACGCTGGAGTGGTAAACAATGTCATTTGAATTTCATCTTCCCGATTTAGCCGAGGGTATGACCGAGGCAGAAGTTGTCGATTGGAAAGTCGAGGTTGGCGATGTCGTCGATCTTGATCAGCCGATCGTCGAAGTCATGAGCGACAAAGCAACCGTCGAGATTCCGTGCCCGAAAGCGGGAACGGTTTTAAAGCTCAACTACAAAGCCGGTGATATCTGCGCAGTCGGGCATGTGCTTTTCGTCATTGACGAAGGTGGCAGTGCTAAGACTCCTGCAGACGATTCACTTACCGAATTTGACTCGGACGACGAAAGTCGTGCAACAAAAGTCTTTAAGGCAGCTTCGGTTGACGACTTTGCCGATGAAGGCGGAAAGACTCGCATCTTCCAAAAGGCAATCGTTATTGACGCAATGCCAGGTCGGACAAAGATTCTAGCAACTCCAGCGACGCGTCGGCTCGCTCGGCAAATGGGGATCGACATTGCACTGGTTCCAGGAACGGGTCGCATTGGTCGCATCACGACTGACGATCTTAAGAACTTCTCCAGTGGCGCATCTGCGGCTCCGGTAGCGGCGAAGGCAGTATCAGTTCCGACGCAAGCTCGTCCACCAGTGTCGATAACCTCTCTCGGAGAAGAGGAACGCATTCCATTCCGTGGCATGCGCAAGCGAATCGCGGACAACATGACTCGCTCGGCCTTTACGGCTACGCACTTCACCTACGTGGAAGAAGTCGATACAAGTGATCTAGTCGAAGTACGTAATCGCGCGAAGATTCGTGGCGAAGAGCGGGGCATCAAGCTCACCTACTTGCCATTCATCGTCAAAGCGGTGGTTTCCGGCCTCAAACGGCATCCTAGCCTCAACTCATCACTCGATGAGAGCACCAATGAGATTGTGGTCAAGAAGTACTACAATATCGGCATTGCGACTCAAGGGCCTAACGGTCTGACTGTTGCTGTTGTGCGAAATGCGGACAAGCTGTCCATCTTCGAGATTGCAGCCGAGATTCAAAGGATTTCAACAGCCGTACAAGATGGCACCGCAACCCGTGATGACCTAACCGGTTCCACCTTCACGATTTCTTCGTTAGGTAAACTGGGAGGCCTGATGGCAACTCCGATTATCAACTTCCCTGAAGTCGGTATTCTTGGCGTACACAAAATGGAGCAGCGTCCGGCAGTGGTTAACGGTGAGATTGCGATTCGTTGGAAGATGAATCTCTCGATCTCTCTCGACCATCGTTTGGTCGACGGCTACGATGGCGCTATTTTCGTACAAGACATAAAGACCTTGCTCGAAGATCCAACTGCGATGTTTATGGAAATGGTGTAAGTGATGACGCAACCTGAGCTCAATAGTTCTACGAAGACTACAGATTCTGGCGTTGCCAGTCTGCCCAAGGTGGGCTCAGGACCGGCGTTTTCTTACTTTGAATTGGATGAGGAGGCGAAGGCCCGCGGGCTTTTTTCGATCTTGTCTGAAGACGGTCAGTTCGATCGGGAAAACACCAAGCGTTTTGACAAAGCACTAAGTCTCAAGCTCTATCGAGGCATGCTTTGGACACGGCTCATGGACAAGCAGTTCATGGCTTTGCAGCGTCAAGGTGTACTCGGCTTTTACGCCGAGACTCTCGGACAAGAGGCAGCATCAATCGGCTCTGCGGCAGCTCTCGAGCCCCAGGATTGGCTTGTTCCCGCATTGCGTGAACACGGAGCGGGCCTCTTTCGCGGTATGAATTTCGACAACTTTGTCGCGCAACTCTTTGGCAACAAAAAGGACATCACGCAAGGGCGACAAATGCCTCTGCACCCAAGTTGCAAAGACACCAACTACGTCAACATGTCCTCGTGCATTGGCACCCAAATCCCCCATGCTGTCGGCGTTGCAATGGCAATGAAGGCGAGCGGTGATACGGACAAAATTTGCATCGGCTACATGGGTGATGGCGCTACCAGCGAAGGCGACTACCACGCAGCCATGAACTTTGCCGCAGTCATGAAGGCTCCAGTCATCATGCTCTGCCAAAACAACCAGTGGGCGATTCCTACCGCTGGTGGCGGACAAACAGCGGCGGATACCATCGCTCTAAAGGGCCTTGGCTACGGCATGGAATCTCTGCGCGCCGACGGCAACGACATCTTGGCTGTCTACGAAGTCACTCGTTACGCCGCGGACAAAGCTCGCAACGGCGGCGGCCCAACCTTTATCGAGCTACTCACCTACCGCGTCAGCGCCCACACCTCGTCCGACGATCCATCTCGCTACCGAGACGAGTCGGTCACCAAGATCTGGCGAGAGAAGCGCGACCCACTACTGCGCATGCGCGCCTTCCTCCAGCAAAATAGCTGGTTGAGCGAGGCGGACCAAGAAGCCATGGAAGTGCAGATCAACGAAGCCATCCGCAGCACTGTGTCCGCCCAGCGCGGACAACCCGGACCAGAAATCGATTCGCTCATCGAAGACGTCTTCGAAAACCCCTGGTGGCGCCTGGAAGAAGACCTGGCGAATCTGAAAAGCTGAGAAGCGGCGGCCGGAACTAGCGCTGGGTTAGCGCTGGGGACGAAGTACCGATTCTCAGATTATCTGTGGATAACTTCGCAAATGGCTGTTTTAGTTTATGTTTTAGGAGCGCTGGGTTAGCGCTGAGCGCCGGGGAGCGCC
>JAESTW010000403.1 GCA_016763395.1 Kofleriaceae bacterium | reverse complement strand
GGGGACCGTTGAGCGTCCGGTGCCATCGAGGCCAAAGCCGCCCATTGAAATTCCCAACGGCCGCCTCTATCAAGGATTCATTGTCGGTGGATTGCCCAGTAAAGCTCAGTTCGATGCCGCACTGGCGGTAGACATTGAGGCGGCGATGAGCTTGATGACGAACGGCGAGACCGGGGGCAGCGAAATCGCCAGTTACGCATCGTCGCAGGGCGTTCGCTATCTCCACTTCTCTATCGATGGCATCGATGGATTGACCGAAGCGAACGCGTGGGAGTTTGCCGCAACGCTGTCCATGTTGGACAAACCGGCGATTATTCACAGCAAAGAGGGACGACGAGTTGGCGCGATATTCGCTTTAATGGCCTACTTTGTAGATGAATTGTCCGCTGAAGAGGCCTACGAAATTGGTGTTGAGGCAGGCATGGGAGATTTCTCAGTGCGTGTACGTAAGCTTCTGAATCTACCCCTCAAGCTACCTTCGGAATAACTGCGTCGCACTCTTAAAACAAACCGGGATTTACTCAGCTTCACGTCTCGCACCTTGGCAGGGACTCTTGCGCAATGGGCTTCCTGTCCGGTGCTTTAGGAACCTGGTGTTAAATGAATTTAACACCCAAGTTCCTAAGCGTTTTGCGTTCGCATACGCTTGATTAGTACACCTCTAGGAACCTGAGCGGCACCTGGGTTTGTGGCGCTCGTGGTTGCCAAGAGGGCACTCGTGCGTCATGCTTCTAGGCTTGGGCATGGTGCCCACAGTAGTTCAATATTGGTGTTCAACATCCGGGTTGAGTCTCTTAGAAAGCTAGTTCATGGAAGCACATCTTCTCTCGTCCAAAATATCTGCCGTTACCGTGTATCGTAGTGGTGCAAGAATCACCAGATGCGCGCAGCTCAGTACAGAATCGCGGGCAGGAGGAATCTTGCGTGTCGCTGGCTTGCCCTTGTCGATGGATGACTCGAGCGTGGCAACTCGTATTGTGGCAACGAAGGAGAGTTCTCTTATTGCTACTGACTTTCGAGTGGTGCTGGACATTCCAGATAGCTCCGAATTGCCAGACGCAGTTCCGGAGGAAATTCTTGAGTTGAGAACTCGGGTTCGGCAATTGGCAGCGCGCGAGAAATATCTTCGGGGTGAAGTGGCATTTCAGCTTCCCTTGTCCGGCCGGCCATTGCCAGATGGTGTTGAGCTTCCCTTGACCAGCCCTCTCGCGGCTCGCTTGGCATTCTTGGAGTTCGCGAATGCTCAGCATGATTCTCTGGTTCGAGAATTGACGGAGACCCAAAACAGTCTTGAAGACGAAACTGAGTCGTTGCGATTGCTGGTAGCTAACGATCGCAAGAAAAGCTCGGCGCGCGCGCATCGCAAGGGGGAGGTGCGCAAATCGGTTGTGCTCACGACTCACGGCCAAGGTGGTGCGTCCAGTGTTTTGGAGATCGACTACTTTGTGCCCGGGGCTTGTTGGGCACCTTCCTATTCTGTCCGGTTTTCTCCGGATCTTTTGTCTGCAGACTTGGCCATGCGCGCAATGGTTGCGCAGCGCAGCGGAGAGGACTGGGGCGATATCGAACTGACTCTGTCTACCGCGGACGCGCAAGAGTGGCACGAACTTCCGGAGCTTCAATCCAAGAGAATCGGACGCAAGCAAAGTGTGAGTGCAAAGCGGGCGTGGAAAGCACCGCCTACTGGCGCTGAAGAGCTGTATCGTGATTATGATGGTGCGTTCTCAGAATTACCTCCAAGTTCCGGACAATCTCCGTCCGAGGACCGGCGGCGAGGCGGGGCCAAAGCCGATCTGTTCGGCGGTGCGCCACAAGCGCCAGTCCCACCACCGGCAATGTCAATGCCAATGGAGGAGCCGATGCCAGTGTTGGCCATGATAGATGAATCAGAGATGGAGGACTCCCTCGATGATTTTGATGAAGAGATCAGTACTGGGGTGTCCGGGGTGTCCGGCGCAATGGCGGCAGACATGGCATTCAGAAGTGCACCGCCCATGCCCGCCAAGGCTGCTGCGCCGATGCGAGCTAGGTCTCTCAAGTCAAAGAAAAGTGCGCCAGTTCACCACGAGGAATTCAAAAAGGAGATGGTCCTGGGCGGTTCACAAGCAGGCGGTCCCGTAGGTGGTGGTGGTGGTGGCAGCGAGAGTAGCATTGATATTGAAGTGGAGCTTTTGGCCTATGCCCGGCTGCGTATGTCATCGGCAACCAGTCATTCGCGGGGCTCGCTGACGCTCAAAAGCCAGTCTGCGATTTATTCTGAAAGTATAGTCGGTTCATCATTTGTCAAAAATACAATAGTCTCTCTGGTTCAAGAGCAAGTTGTGCAAACGAGAAATATTGCTGAGGTTCCGACCGGCCACACTCTTCCTTGGTCAACCGACTACGACTACGCCTTTGCAGCCAAGAGCCGAGTCGATCTCGCCAGTGATGGTGAATTTCACAATGTACCAATACTTGAAGGCGACACGACCTCTAGCCCGATGTACGTCGTTGTTCCTAGGGAGTCGAGCGATGTGTTTCGGACAGTAGAACTCGTCAATCCTTTCGCAGCGCCTTTGCTCGTTGGCCCAATTGATGTGTATTGGGACGATGCCTACCTCTTGACTAGCAACGTCGACTTTACCGTGCCCAAAGGGAAACTCTCTCTTGGCCTCGGAGTAGATCAAGATATCAGTGTTTCTCGCAATACCCATTACCGTGAAGACTCCGTCGGCCTCATGGGAGGTTCGTTGGCGCTCAATCACAAGATTGTGATCGAGGTAGTAAATAGCAGCAACCACACAATTGAGTTGGAAGTACGAGAGCGTATCCCCAATGCAGCGAGTGAAGAGGATGACATCAAGGTGGAGCTAAAGAGCGTACAACCACCGTGGCTAGGCTGGGAGCCCCGCAGCGAGGAAGCTGGATCGAGCCTTCTTGAAGGCGGTCATCGTTGGCAGATCAAGATCGATGCCGGACAGAAAGAGACACTGAGCGCTTGCTACGAGGTCAAACTGCCATCGAAATACGAAATACGCGGCGGAAACCGGAGGGAGTGGTAATTATGTCCGATACTATCAATGGTGTTTTGCAGTTGAAGAAGCTAGTCGCCGACGTTTCTGAGGTTTTGGTCATGGAAGACAGGGCTCGCGTTCGTCGCAAGGGCACGATTGCGTTGGGGCGCGGGCGGCATCGTCTTACGATTGCTGAGGTAGCTCCGGTTTTGGCGGACAAGACACTTCTGGTCTCTGTGAGTACCGCCGATGATGGTTCGAACTCGGGGGCACGAGTTTTGGATTCGCGAGTGTATCGCGAAATTATTAGTTTGGAGCTCGGCGATAATTCTGATGGGCAACAACAAGCGCTGGCCTTAGAGAAGAAGTCGATCGATCGCGAACTTGCGTTAGCAGAAGCGGAGATTGCCGCGTGTCACCGACGCAGCACAGGATACAGCCAGACTCGACATTTGTGCCTTTCCGAGTTAGCTCAGGATACTTCGTACGGCAAAGTTCTCGATTCGGACTGGGAGCAAAAGCTGGCTTCACTCTCTAGCCAATGTATGGAATCACTCGATCAGTCTGCGATTTTGGTAGACGCCCGCAACGAACTTCAAGAGAAGCTCAGCCGCGTAGAAGTGCTGATGAACGAGGGGCAATCGCCTAGAGATAGCCGCTGTGCCCGAATCGAAATTGACGTCGAGTGCGACCAGGACTGCGAGTTGCGTTTGCAAGTGGACTACTCGGTGCCCGGCGCGTGTTGGCGTCCGTATCATCGAGCTCAGTTACTCGAGACAGCCGAAGGAACTACTGTCGAGGTGAAGACGGATGCCTGCGTGTGGCAAAACACGGGGGAAGACTGGAACGAGATTGATCTCGTACTCTCGACAGAGCGGGCTTCTCTCGGTGTTGAACCACCATCATTGGATTCGGATACGCTCTACCTTCGCCGTAAGAGTAGTTCTATTGAGATCGAGTCGCGGGATCAACGAATCTCGGACGCAGGCCCGGGAGCTGCATCAAAAGTCGAAGTGCCTGGCATTGACGATGGCGGCTCGGTTCAGCAATTGCGCGCACCGCAGAAGTGTAGTTTACCCAGTGACGGGAAACCACATCGCATTTTCTTGCAATCCTTCGAGTCCGATGCTGCGGTCGAATGGACAGCTACACCCGAGCTGAGCCCTTGCGTGATATTGACAAGCAAGCAGGAGAACAAGAGCAACTCGCCACTCTTGGCCGGGCCAGTTGATTTGATCCGCGAGTCCGGAGTCATTGGACGCTCACAGATTCTCTATGTAGCCAGCGGCGGGAGTTTTGTTATCGGTTGGGGACCAGAGTCGGACATACGATTGCGGCGGGT
>JAESTW010000402.1 GCA_016763395.1 Kofleriaceae bacterium | reverse complement strand
GCCCTCGACCAAGAAGAGCACGTCACCTGCCCGAAAATCCTAGGCGTTGAGGCTAGGACTCGTCCCTTGCAAGTGGCCAACTCGTCCGCATGCGGCATCCACTTTCACTATTGGCAACGGAGGCCTTGCCACCGTGAGCGGTGAGGATTCCTTCGACAATAGCCAGCCCCAGTCCGGTGCCAGCGTCGTCGCTTTCTGGCTCAAGGCGCTCAAATGCCCGAAATACCTTCTCTCTAGCTATCGCGGGTATTCCCGGTCCGTCGTCAATAACGTCAATTTGTAGACCTTGGTCCAGGAGAATGGCTTCTAGACGTACAGAGTTCGACGCGTAAGTTAAAGCGTTGGACAAAAGGTTTCCCATTGCGCGTCTAAAAAGTTTTCGATTTACATCGACAAGTAGATCGCGATCCACGTCAATGGATACAGATATATTCTCAGACACAACACGTTCAGAAATTACAGCTTCAAGCTCCTCTCTTACCGATAATCTCTCCCTAGTAATAGCAGCGCCGGACTCCAATCGAGCATGCGTCAAGAGTTCGTCGACGAGTGAGTTGATGAGAGATAGATCCTTGTCGAGCGCATCACTGACCTCCGCTCTCGCTCTGAGACTGTCACAGTCTTGGACTAGTTCGACCCGGAACCGCATGCGCGCCAAAGGAGTGCGGAGTTCATGGGATAGCGCTCGGAAAAGTTGTCGCTGATGCTCCATCTGATCGCCGATACGTGTACTCATTAGGTTGAAGGCTTTGGCCAATGCACGTTGCTCGGGCACCCCACGTTCCTCCAGGGAGGTTTTCCAATTGCCATCGGCAATGTTCTCAGCGGCGACCTGCAATGCTTTCATCTGCCTTCCTAAGGGAATGAGGAGTGTAAGCAAGCCGGCCGCTAGAATACTGAGTACGATGACGATTGCTACGACGTAGCGGCTAGTGCTTGGCTGTCGAAACTGTCCGAGGTTTAGGACAAGAGCGGTGTTGGCATCAATGCGGGTTGCCAAAAAATGGTCGTCCCCTCGCTGAAGGTATACGCTATAATCACCGTTGTTGATTCGACGTGCTGTGGCTGGAGGTAGGCTGGCAATGGATTCCCGGACAAAGTTGTAGCCATATACTGCCATTATCGTTTCTAGGTCCTCATCTGGCGTTTCCGACGACGCGAGCGCTTCTGCCACAAGAATTGGCCCGAGCCCGAATCCTTCTTCAATGTCCTTGTCCGTGAATGTACTTTGGCCCCAGTGCAGAAATACGAAGGCGGTGAGTCCAAGACTGAGAAGAAATAATACGACTCCAGCGTAGAGGCGGACAAAAGTGCGACTCATGTGCTCAATGCCAGCAAGTAGCCGACACCTCGTACGCTCTTAATCAGAGCTGGCTTCCGCGGGTCGTCTCCCAGTTTCTTTCGCAGGCGAGATACTCGCAAATCGATTGACCTGTCGAAGCTGTCGTGCTTTATGCCCCGGACATCACCAGCCAGCTTGTCTCTTGTTAACACTGTGCCGGCATTTCTTGCGAGCACCAGTAGTAAGTCAAAATCCGCTGTACCCAACTCGATCAAAGTTCCACGCATGTGTACTTCGCGTGATCCGCTGTCAATTGTGAGAGCACCAATCTCGATGGTCTTAGCAGCTTCGCCATCTGCTGTGTGTCGTCTAAGCAGAGAGCGGATACGGGCAAGCAGGATGCGGGGTCGGACAGGTTTACACAAGTAGTCATCTGCTCCGACTTCCAGTCCGAGTACTTCATCGGCTTCTTCGTCAAGTGCAGTGAGCATGACTATTGGGCCCAAGAATACCTGGCGAAGTTCTTTGCAGAGCTGCAAGCCATCTAGTCCGGGCAGTCCAATGTCCAAAACGACCAAATCCGGACGAACTTGACAGAAACGTGCGACTGCAGTGTCACCACGGTGTTCTACGAAAACCTCAAAGCCGCGAAGCCTGAGGTATCGTTGGACGAGCGAGGCCAATTCAAGGTCGTCTTCGACCAGTAGTACGGAGAATTCTGCCATACGATTATAGTATACAGAACGCGCTCGATTTAGGCGACGGGTTACAAAGGGATACAAAGCGTTTCAACTATGCAACAGTGATATTGCTGCGATGTCGCTAGGATTGTCCGTATGAAGAGACAAATTCCTATTGTTGCGATGTTTCTGCTGGCTGCTTGTGGCGCCGATTCTTCCTCGGGCGAACCAGTTACCTACACCAAAGACATCCAGCCACTCCTGGCCCAAAACTGCGTTGCATGTCACACCGAGGGCGGTCCTGGGCCCTTTGTCGCGAAAAGTTACGAGCAGGCGAAGTCCCATGCGGGCGCAATGGCCGACGCTACGATGGCCCGACGAATGCCGCCAGATCATGCTGACAACTCAGGCGCGTGCAACACCTTCCACGGATCGAGGTGGCTGGAAGAGGAAGAAACGGCGTTGATCAGCAGGTGGATTGCCGATGGCATGCTGGAGGGCGACTCCTCGATTGCCGAAACTCCAGCTCGACTATTGCCAGAGCTCAGCGGCACGATTGTCAGTACGGGAATGTCCGTAGACTATACGCCGGACACGGGCCTGACAGACGACTATCGATGTTTCCTTGTAGACTCTCCAGGTGCCAATGTTGTGACCGGATACAACGTAGTTCCTGGCAACACTAAAATTGTGCATCACGTTATCGCCTACCAGGTAATAAGTATGGATGCGGCGAATCAGGCACTGATGAAGGATGCTGAAACAGCCGAGCCAGGATATCCATGTCTCAATACCGGAGGTCCAGGTGTGGATGCAGTGAGCATTGCCGGATGGGCTCCGGGGGCAGGCGCTTCAGTCTTCCCTGGTGATGTTGGCTTTGAGATCGATGGAGATTTGCCCATGATTCTGGAAATTCACTACAACGTTGCAGGTGCGCCTGGCGAAAGTGACCGGACAAACATTGAGTTTCAGACAAGTATTGATTCGTTCACACAGCTCGAGAGTATTGAACTCGCCAACTTTCTATTCACAGCACCTCCTGGCCTTGAGTCGTTTCAGACAAGCGAGGACTTTCCCGTGTCGGTATACGCTCCGCAAGTCACCGGACGCATGAAGCTGCTGAGTGTTGACCCGCACATGCACCTTATCGGACAGTCTGTGCGAGTAGAGAAGGTTAAGGCCAATGGTGACATTGAATGCCTATTTGATATGCCCGCTTGGGATTTCAATTGGCAACTCTCGTACTGGTACGAAAACGAGGTGTATCTCGAACCCGGGGATGTGATTCGAATGAGTTGTGAATACGACACTAGTGACCGGACAATAAACACGGGTTGGGGCGATGGCACTGAGGACGAGATGTGTTTGGTCTACCTCAACGGAATCTTGGTACCATAATGACAATAGAACAGGAATTTTCAGCCTACAGCTATACCTTTTACATCTTGGAGGTCATCGGTGTTGTAGCGATTGTTGCCATCGCGTTCGAGGGGTTGTGGGACCTGCTCACACGAAATCGAGCGAAGAGTGAGACATTTTCCAACGTTGCAATTGCGGGTGTAAGTCAACTCATGGAGCGGACAGTGTATGGCTCGATACTTCTTATCGCTCTCGTGATTGTCGACGCCTTAATTCCGTGGAAGATCGCAATATCCTGGTGGAGTTGGGGGTTGGCGATACTGGCAGCTGATTTCACCTACTATTGGATGCACCGATGGGAACACGAAGTACGAATTCTGTGGTGCTTTCACAGCGTTCATCATTCTTCGCCCGAATACAATCTAAGTACATCTCTTAGACTCGCGTGGTTGGAGGGCACCTTCGAGTGGATCTTTCTTGTCCCCATGGTTCTCATCGGGTTCGGTGCTATGCAGACGATCGTCGGACTTCTCATTGTCGTGAGTTACCAAACCTGGATTCACACTGAGCGAGTGGGAACCCTAGGAGTGCTCGACCGAATTTTCAATACACCTTCTGTACATCGGGTTCACCACGCGTCGGACGCCCACTACTTGGACAAGAACTACGGTGGGATACTGATCATTTGGGATCGTATCTTTGGAACGTACTGCGCAGAAAACAACAAGCCTACTTTTGGCATCACCACGCCTCTTGAGAGCAGCAATCCGCTGGCGATCAACTTTAGGGAGCTGGGGAATGCAGCCTGTGACGTCAAAGCGAGCGGGAGTTTTGGGGAAGCGATGGGGTACATATTTCGTCCACCAGGGTGGAAGCCGAGGCACCACGCAAGCACAAGAGTCATTGCCACCGAGTGAGGGCTAGGGCCATCACTTGCGCCAAGGGTGAGAACGGTAGTTGACGTTGCTGGGGCGTATTTCGACGCTAACAACTCGAAATCATGAACGGAACGAGATGTGTATGGCTAGGAACCACCAGCTATAGATGCTGGCGAAACCCTCAGGAGCATCGAGCATGAACACCAGCGAATCCCCTAATCGTTTTGACGTTGAAAACATCACCGCTTTTTCTGGAGCTCCGCTGAAGTTCATGCTCGCGCTGGCGGTGACCGTAGTTTTTGTTATGGCCGGATGTGAGTCTGCACTAGATGACTATCAGTGTACGTCGGACTCTGACTGCAATGGGGGGCCGTTGAGCGGGCGCTGTGAGGCAACTCTCTACTGTAGCTCGGAAGACACGAGCTGCGTGTCCGGTCGCCGCTACGGTGAGGTGTCCGGTCCAGTAGCAGAAGAATGTGTAGGCGAGGGTGAAGACGATTTACCCACTGACGAAGAGCCGGCTGTACAAGAAACGTGTGATCAACAATTTGGCGAAGCAAGTCGATATGAGTATTGTTCTGGGACGTCGAATTCTTGCAGCTTTGGCGTCAACCTTGATTTTGAATCATGTGACTTCATCTGCAGGAGTTTGGGCGGTGAGTGCTTGAGCGCCCGGCTAACCGACGAGGAAGATATCGAGCCCTGTACCGGACCCGGTAGTTTCGGCGTTGCTTGTGACAGCTTTGGAATCGCCGGTGTCTGCGAATGCGAGTTCTAGAGCTATTTCAATAGAGTCGATCTACGAGAAATACCAAGCGTTGTGGCTGCTCCCGATACGAAGCTGCGCCACCTGGATCGACTTCACTTATCACGCAGCCAGTAACAAGGACTGAGTCGCCAGGGAGAATCAGCGTCTCCGTAAAAGAGAGGCTTCGGCCCTCACCGTATTCGTCAACCATTGAAAAGCCATGGCGCTTGGTTACAGCACGAATCTCCGCCGGATAGTCGCTGTTGTGGCCTTGTTCGCGATTGCGCTTGATACGAGTGATGGCGTTTTCGCCCTTCGCCATCACGGAGTTGTCGCCATCCTTGAGCAAGAAGTGCTTGTTGCTATTCTCTGTCAGGAAGGGATGTTTTTGTCCATTGACCCATTCCTCGATGACGAGAAAATAGAAGGCACAAGCCTGCTTGGTGATGGGAGCCAGCACAGGCTGAGACGGACGGGCCAGCTCCACACTGGCTTGTACGGTGTCCTCGTCCGCAATGCTGAGTTCCGCAATATTTCGCGAGGGGCGAGGCTTAAAGCCGATATTGCGGAAGAGTGTGTTGAACATGTAGAGTGTTTCTATAGCAAGGTAGCCCTAAGCGGCCGCTTTTGCCTCGGAACGTAGCTCTGAGACAATGTCTGTCATGCTCGCAAGGGCATCGCCAAAGAGCATCTTGGTAGCGTCGTGGTAGAAGAGAGGGTTGTCAATACCTGCGTAGCCAACCGCGCGGCCTCGTTTCATGACGACGACTAGGCTTGATTTCCAAACCTCTAGAACTGGCATCCCCCAAATCGGGCTGGTCTCATCAGTCTGCGCACTTGGGTTGACGATGTCGTTAGCGCCGATTACTAGCACCACATCGGTGGCCGGCAAGTCGTCGTTGATTTCGTCCATCTCGAGAACGATAGGGTAGGGCACCTTGGCCTCAGCCAAAAGTACGTTCATGTGTCCTGGAAGACGTCCGGCAACGGGGTGAATGGCAAAGCGAACTCGTCCGCCACGTTTTTCGATGAGTTCTGTCATCTCTCGGACAGCGTGTTGTGCCCTTGCTACCGCCATGCCGTATCCAGGCACAACAACAACATTTTTGGCAGCCATAAGCGCCTCGACCGTACCCTCGATGTCGATTTCGACCACTTCACGCTCTTCCTCTTCTCCCTCTTGTGCCTTCTTTTTCTTGGGAGGAGCTGCGCCGAAGCCGCCGAAGATAACGCTGACAATCGAGCGGTTCATGGCTTTGCACATGATGTAACTGAGGATTGCGCCACTGGAGCCAACGAGAGCACCGGTGACAATAAGCAGATCGTTGCCGAGCATGAAACCCGCAGCAGAGGCGGTCCAACCGGAATACGAGTTGAGCATCGATACAACCACAGGCATGTCCGCGCCGCCGATGGCGAGTACGAGGTGCATACCCAAAATGCCGGTGACGCCGAACATGATGAGCAGGTAGGTTGTGCCCTCAGCGGTGGTGTCCGCTTTGGCAAAGAATACAGCCAGCGCGATGGTAGCGCCGAGCAGGGCGAGATTGAGCAGGTGACGTCCGGGCAAGAGCATTGGGTTGCCGCCGAGAGAACCCTTTAGCTTGAAGAAAGCGATGATGGAGCCGGTGAGAGTAATCGAACCGATTGCAACGGCGACAAAGATTTCAACACTCTCGACAGCGCCGCCACCGTGGTGATTGAGGTGAGCTGCAATGCCAACAAGAACTGCGGCCAGTCCGACAAAGCTGTGCAGGAGCGCGACAAGTTCTGGCATTGCGGTCATTGCGACGCGAGCTGCCATGAAGAGGCCGATAGCGCCACCGACGACAACAGCACCGAGTGTGAGACCGTATCCGGACAACCCGGAGTTACTGAGGGTTGCGCCGACGGCGATGAACATGCCGATCATGCCCAGGACGTTGCCCTTGCCAGCAGTCTCCTGATTTGAGAGACCGCGCAACGACATGATAAATAGTACCGCCGCAACGAGATAGGCGATTGTGAGTAGACTTGGTTCTAAATACATCGTGCTGTCCTATTTTTGAAACATTTGAAGCATGCGCTTGGTTACAAAGAAGCCGCCAAAGATATTGATGGTGGCAAAGAGTGTTGCAGCGGCACCAATGAGAGCGGCTGCGCCCATTTGGTCTCCCACTACCTGCAGAATTCCGCCGACAATGATGATGCCACTGATAGCGTTGGTCACACTCATAAGTGGAGTGTGCAGTGCTGCAGTAACATTCCAGACCACTTGCCAACCGACGAAGCAGGCCAGGATGAAGACTGTGAAGTGCTGTAAGAATATTGCTAAGTCGGGGCTGATAACCATGTCCGCTTTGGTAAAGCGAAGTCCGATCCAACCTGCGAAAAATGCTACAGCCAGAAGATTCATGACGACACTGGAGCCGGGCCTTTTTGCAGGGGTATCGACTTTGGCGACCACAGGCTCTGGTGTTGGTTTGGGCACCTCTTTGGGCGGCGGCACTTCCTTCTTGGGAGGTGGCCACATCATTTCACCCTTGTCCAAGATGAGCGCGCCGCGAGTTACTTCGTTGTCGTGATCGAGTTCGAAGTTCTCCGCTTTCCCGAGTTCTTTTGTAAGGTGACTGATGTTGGTGCCGAAGAGGTCACTGGCTACGTGGGCCATACGGCTTGGCAAATCGCTGTAACCGATAATGGTGACGCTATGTGCTTTGACGATTTCGCCGTGCTTGGTGCACTCGCAGTTACCACCGGTCTCTGCTGCCATATCGACGACGACCGAGCCGGGCTTCATGGCTTTGACGTGGTCTTCAGTCCAAAGGATTGGCGCTTTTCGGCCCGGAATGAGCGCAGTAGTGATGACGATGTCGACTTCTTTGGCCTGCTCG
>JAESTW010000401.1 GCA_016763395.1 Kofleriaceae bacterium | reverse complement strand
GCGGAGGCGGAACCGAAAGCGGAAGCGAAGGCGGAAGCGGAAGCGAAGGCGGAGGCGGAACCGAAAGCGGAAGCGAAGGCGGAAGCGGAAGCGAAGGCGGAAGCGGAAGCGAAGGCGGAAGCGGAAGTGATTCCCCGTGTTGCTCTGTCTTCCGCCCAGCCGACTCCGAGCTTCTGAAATGGTGGTGCTTTCATATTAATACTTCTCGTTCGCGCGGCCTTGGCCGCCACGGGCTCTGTCTCGCTGTGAATACGTCGATCTCTCGGTGCCCACTGGGTTTTGGGGCAAGTGCCGTGGTACAAAATGGCCCATGTCGAGCCCTACAAGTGTCTCCTTGGATCCCTCAAAACGCGTCCTGTTTCTGACAAAGGACCCGGAGCAAATTCGCAAGCAGCTCAGCGGTGAGCTCACTCTCACCATGGCTGACCTCAGTGTCGATGACCTCTTAGACAACATCAACACTGACGCCATGACTCCGGCTTGGGTTTGTTTTGATTGGGATCCAGAGAAGATTGCCAAGAACGCGTATGCCGGGCTCATCGTCGACAAAAAGCGATTGGTTGAGCAGGATGCTCTGGCCAACGGTGGCTTTGAAGTCATCGTGTCCGGCTACCAAAAAGGGGTTGGCTCGAGCCGCGAAACAGCTGCTCAGTGCGAAGCCTACTCGGGTATTCGCATCGCTGTGGCCGCGTCTTTTGCGCCCATTCACGAGCGCAACAATATCAACATCGGACAACTCATGTGTGATCACAAAACACTTGAGCGACTCTTGGCGGGCGAAGAACTTGAGATTTCAGAGTTCACGAAGGGCTACGATGCCAACACCAAGCTCATTATTGAGTCCGGTGGCCTCTTCAAATTCTGTGGCCGTGTTGATGCTGGCGAAATCCCGCTGACAAGCCCGGGCACAGCCAAACGCCCGATGAACATGACAGAGAAAATCTTAGCTTCGAAGCTACTACCCGGACAAGGCGAGTATCTCAAAGTGGGCGATGCAGTCATGGTCAACGTCAGCGGCGGCTACTCCCACGAGTTTACCAGCGCTCAGGTTCATCACTTCTTGCGCAGTGAGTATGGCGCCGACTACAAGATCAAAAATGCTCCCAAGTTCGCGGTGTTTGAAGACCATCTAATTTACGCGGACGGGGTTGCCAAGTTCGCTCCCTTCACGGACAAAATCGAGACTCTCCGCCAAATGCAACGCGAGTTTCAAGAGCACACCCAAGTTCGCAACTTCAACGCAGTAGACAAGATCTCTCCGGGAATCTGCCACCAGGTGGCACGCGAGCAAATCATCGAGCCGGGCGACTTTATCCAAGCCACGGACAGCCACACTTGCATGGGCGGCGCAAACGGTGCCCTGGCCTGGGGCGTGGGAGCCACTGAGTACGCAGCGCTTCTCTACTGGGGCGTTACTCCGCTGAGCGTTCCCGAGTCGATCAGGTTTGAGCTCACAGGAACACTAGCTCCAGGCGTAACTGCAAAAGATGTCATTCTGCATATTCTCGACACCTACGCAAAACGAGAAGAAACCCTAGACCGAGTCATGGAATTCGGCGGCCCGGGACTTTTCGCGCTTTCCCCGGACGAGCGCGCGACCTTGGCCAACATGGCAACTGAGTGTACCGCTCGCGGCTGCGTTATCGAGTGTGATGACATTATGCTCAAGTGGATGGCGGACAGAAGACCGGACACCAGCATCGAAGCACTGCGAGAGAAAGTAGTTTCTCCCGACCCGGACGCGCACCACGACGGAGGCATTCATACTATCGATTTGTCCACGATATCGCCGATGGTTGCCACGCCAGGCGATCCGGCCAAAGGCGAAGCGTCAGATCCAAAGAACGGCGCCAACATTCGCGATATCGGAGATGTGAAAATCGACATTGCATATGGTGGTTCTTGTACGGCCGGAAAATGTGACGACATTGACTTCTACGCTCAAGTCATGAGCGAAGCGGACAAAGCCGGACGCCGAGTCGCCGACAACGTAAAATTCTACTTGCAGTTTGGCTCCAAAGAGGTCGCCGACTACGCTCGCGACAAGGGATACCTGGAACTCTTTGCCCGCACCGGCGTCCAGGTCATCAGTCCTGGCTGTGGCGCATGCATCGGCTGTGGTCCAGGTGTATCCACAAATTCCGACGAAGTAACCGTGTCGGCTATCAACCGGAACTACAAAGGTCGCTCCGGTCCTGGCAACCTCTATCTCGCATCACCACTCACAGTGGCTGCATCGGCGGTTAGCGGTAAAATTGTCGAGTATCGAGAAGGTATGTTCAGCGAGTAATCGGCACTAAGGGCACTAAGGGTACAGTGGATCTCCGAAAACATCGCTAAAGTGCACAAAGGCGTCGATCCCGGTTTGCGTGGGTGCACAAGGTCGCCTACCCTTTCGGGATGAATTGCAAAATAGGCGGTTTGGCCGCCCTATTGCTCGGCCTTAGCGCTTGTCCCAAGCCGGCTCCGGGGCCGGTCGTATTGACAACCACTCCGAAGGTAACTCCAGCAGCCAGCTTGCCAGCGATACCGGTGGACGTGCAGCCAGTAATTACGGATCCGCAATCCGAGCATGATCCTTCTGCCAAGTCGCCATTGCTCGACATTATGGCTGCTGAGAATGCTCGGTGGATGAAGACACTCAAGAATTTCTCGCAGGCTCCTGCCTACTATCTGTCCTACACAATTCACGACAAAAAGAGTTACGCGCTCGAGGCGGAGTCCGGCGCGCTCACTGCCGATGTCGATGAATCCAAACGAGCTCTTAGTGTTGAGATTCGCATTGGCAGTCCCGCGATGGACAATCGGCGTCAACTTCTCGATCCCAGAGTTAGTCAACTAACCGCGTATCAGCACCTCGGAATTGTTCCTAGAGGAAACGATCCCAAAGCGATCGCACATCATCTGTGGCTCGAGACAGACAGGCGCCACCGAGAAGCCGCGCTCGTAATGCGTTTGGTCGCAGCGCAAGAGCGTATGAAAACGGACAACGTCGTGCCGCCGGATTTCTCGCACGAAACCGTAGAGACCTATATTCAGCCGGTGGCCTCCGTACAATGGGATCACGACAAATGGGAAGCGCGAGTCCGAGAGTGCTCCAAAAAGGCTCGCAAAGGAGTTTCAACCCGCGCCTCGTGTCGAGTCGATGCCGAAGTAAACACAATCTACTTTGTAAACTCAGAAGGCAGCGTCATTCAAAAGAGCTGGACCACAAGCCGACTCGCCGTCAGTGTTGGTGTCAAAGCCGATGATGGCATGCAACTTAGTCGCCTAGAACAAGAGTTCGCGCCTTCCCCAGACCTCTTGCCCTCACTGCAGCGGGAACACGAGATGGTCGCGCTTGTAACTAAAGATCTCGATGACCTGCATAAAGCGCCGGTTGTCGACCCCTGGGCCGGTCCAGTTATACTCGAAGGACGCGCATCCGCGGTTTTCTTCCACGAAGTTTTCGGACACCGCATCGAAGGCCATCGTCAGAAAAACCCGCAATTCGGCAAGACCTTTACCGAGAAGGTCGGTAAATCGATAATGCCCGAGTGGCTCAGCGTCTACGACGACCCAACGATTCGCAAACTCAACGGAGTCTACCTGAACGGATTCTTCCGCTACGACGACGAAGGCGTCCGGGCTCAGCGCGTGCCTTTGGTCGACAACGGAGTACTTAAAGGCTTTGTGATGAGCCGCTCGCCAATCGATGGCGTCGCTCATTCCAATGGCCATGGACGTGCGGAAGCTGGGCTCGATCCAGTAAGCAGACAAGGAAATCTCGTCGTTGAGGCCTCTCGTTCTGTAACCAAAGACGAACTATACAAGCGCTTGGTCGAAGAGGTGAACAAGCAGGGCAAAGAGTTCGGCATGGTCTTCACCGACATCAGCGGCGGCTACACCAACACTTCAACCTTGCAACCACAGTTTTTCAAAGTGCAACCCATCATGGCATATCGCGTGTACGCCGACGGACGCAAAGAGCTTGTCCGGGGCGTCGATATCAGCGGCGGCCCTCTCTCGGTATTGGAGAATCTTCAAGCTGCCGCTCGCCCCATCGAGACATTCAACGGTATGTGCGGCGCTGAGTCGGGTTGGGTTCCCGTGTCCGCATCCGCCCCCAGCCTGCTGGTAAAAACACTCGAGGTAGAGCGCGGCTTTGAGCCAACCAATATCGATCCAGTACTGGCGCCGCCCAGCCTACAAAAGCAAACGCCATCCGCGTCAAAGGAAATCCGATGAACCGAATCACAGGTGTACTTTTTGCCACTCTGCTTGCCACTCTGCCCCTGATTCTGTCCGGTGGCGGAACTGCTGAGGCCAAGAAAATGATGGCCCCCAAGACCGCATCCGTATCCACGGCAGTTACGCCCGCGATACTCGATGCCGTTGGTGCCGAACTGGAACGCGCCATGGCCAGGATGCGAATCCCCGGAGCGCCTGCTCCCTACTTTATCGGGTACAAACTGACAGAAGTCGATGTGCACGACGTTGTCGCCAGTCTCGGTTCTCTAATCGACGAAAGCGATCGCGACCTGGTGTCCCTAGAGGCTCACGTCCATGTTGGCTCCTACGACAAAGACAATTCTAACTTCGTGGCATCCCGCCGTGAGAACCTAGATGGCAACGTTATCGTTCCCCTGGCCTTAGAAGCATCTCCCAGGCGAGCCCGACGCTCCGCTTGGATTGCAACCGACGCCGCGTACAAAGAGGCCATCGGACAGTGGCAAGCAAAAGGAGAAGCGATTGCCTCCGGCGCTTCAGGCGGAAACTCCAATGTTGCGAGTTATACCAAGACACCTCCTATCGTAATGGAGTCACAGGTCAAGGTTCCCCTGCTTGACGACAACGATTCTCTCGGACGCAAGGCGATGGCCGTGAGCAAAGCCTTTCGGGACTTCAGCTTCATTCGCGATTCCCGTGTGGCATACACCAGTTTTTTGGAGAACCGCTGGTACCTCAACAGCGAGGGCACCAGCGCCACAGACACAAGGCGTGTTGAAGGCGTGCTTATCGTGGCAACAGCGCAAGCGAGCGACGGCCAAGAGATATCACTCTACTTTAGCCGATACGCGTACAGTGCTGCCGAGTTACCTAGCATTGCTGAGTTGCAAGCAGAGGCCAAGAGCATCGCTGCGAGACTCAAATTGATGATCGACGCCCCGGTGATTGAGAACTATACCGGCCCGGTACTTTTTGAAGGAGAAGGCGCTGTCGGGATTGTCCGACACACCTTGGCCACACACCTCACTGCCACACCACCGCCAGTTGGAATTTCTAGCACCGATGCCCTACTCGCTGGCAAGCTTGCCGGACGAAAAGGCATGAAAGTGGTGTCCGCACTTCTCGACATCACTGACGATCCGACAACAATGCGGGTCGCAACTTCCAAGGGAATGCGCCATGTCATCGGAAGCTATCGATTCGATGACGAGGGCGTAGCGCCCAAGCGAATCGACATCATCAAAAAGGGAAAACTGGCAGAGCTACCAATGAGCCGGACACCGAGTGCCGAGCAGGGACAGAGCAATGGCCACGCCAGGCTATCGATGCCCGGTGGAGTGTTCCGAGGAACTGTCACCAACTTGCAATTGAGCAGCAAGAAGAAATCCAGCAACAAGCAGCTGCGAAAAGCCTTACTCAAGGAGGCGAAAAGCCAGGGATTGCCTTACGCCATCGTCATAAAGCAGTTCGACGATGTTGCCATCACTGCCAACACCGAGATCAGCCGTCTTGCCCTCTACCAAATCCTCCAGTCCATGAATTCACAGGCACCGCCGCAAGCGACCTTGGCATACCGGGTCTATGCCAATGGAAAAGAAGAGCTAGTTCGGGGCGTTCAGCTCGATCCAGTCGACATGAGATCTTGGCGCAATGTTATCGGGGTCGGTAGAGACTCAACCCTAAAGAATTTCTTGGCATCGACCGATGATGCCTTTGGAGCCCGACTGATAGGTAGAGGTACAGGGCGTGTTCCATCGGCTGGAATTGAGAGTTCAATTTCAACCCCAGACCTACTCTTTCAAGAGCTCGACATCAGAGCCACTAAGTTCGGGCTCAGGCCCAAAGCACTTATCCCGCCCCCTTAGAAAGCAACTGTGACGACAAGAAGCAAAACACCTACCTCGGACAGTTTTGCTTCTCTAATCCTAAGCGTACTAGTCGCGCTTGCCTCGATTGCCTTGACGGGTTGTATTTCCGAGGAGCCAGAATTCGGCCACCGGCAAGAGGCAATTATCGAGTGCAATGGCGGCAGTATCGGACAAGCCTGCGACACCGATGACGATCTCTGTACGCAAGAGATATGCGTACTAGTCGGACAGAGTGTTTCCTGTGAGCTGCAATCTTTCGCTCCAGACGACACCGCGTGTTCCTCCGACGGTCTTCCCTGTACCGCGGACCTGTGTATGGAAGGCGTATGCTCGCACAGCGCTTTGGCGGCCGGGACCTTGTGTGATGACGGCCTCTTTTGTACCGAGGGAGATTTCTGCAGCGAGAGTGGTGTCTGCGGCGGCGGTGCCGGCACCTGTGATGACAGCAATGATTGCACTAGTGACAGCTGTGACGAGAGCGCGAACAGCTGCAACAATGCAATTACTCCTGGCGCGTCATGCAACGACGGAGATGCGTGTACCAGCTTGGAGTCATGCAGCAAGAGCGGAGTGTGCGAAGGCTCAGTTACAACCATCTGTGACGATAGTTCCTCCTGCACTTCCGATAGCTGTGATGCCGTCCTCGGCTGCGTGTTTACAATCATGCCTGAAGCAGCGTGTGGTGATTCCTTCTTTTGCACTGTAGCCGAAAGCTGCGCGACTGACGGCACCTGCCAAGGGGTTGCCAACTGCAATGACAACAATTCATGCACCCTCGACAGCTGTGATGAGCTGGCGGAAAGTTGCACAAATCAAATTATCCCCGGACAAAACTGTGAAGATGGAAATGAGTGCACGACTAGCGACATCTGCGACGCTTTAGGCGGCTGCGTGGGGGCCAATGCACCGGACGGCATGAGCTGCGGCGCGGCGGGCGGGTGTCTCATCGGTGGCAGTTGTCAAGGTGGAAGCTGCAGCGCCACTATGGCCGAGCCGGACAACACTCTGTGCGATGACAACGATGCCTGCACGGTATCGGACAGCTGTTTCGGTGGTAATTGCAACGGCTATCCTGTGAGTTGCAATGACAACGACCCTTGCACTGCCGATGGTTGTGACTCTCTCTCTGGTTGCTTCTATGACATCATCGAGGGTTGCCAAACTCCTCCCGACGCGGGAATGCAAGATGCGGGTACTATGAGCGACGCGGGAATACCGGACGCTGGCGCAGGCGATGCTGGCACCGGTGACTCGGGAACCGGCTCGGACGCCGCCACTGGCGTCCTTGGTGGCGGGGGATGCAATTCATCAGGGGCTGGCGCAACAAGTCTATGGTTTCTGCTGCTTCTTGCCCTGGGATTGCGAAGGCTTCGAAGATCCCGAATCGCTTCGCTTTCACTCCTACTTGCAGCACTCCTCTATTCTCCCACGGCTCATGCTGACGGCTTCAACTCAGAACTCTTCAAGCCAGGCACGTCCAACACTTCCTTTTTTAGTCAGAGCAGTGCCGAGATATTGCCATCGGCAAGCTATCACCTCAATCTCGGACTGAACCTCTCCACCTCGCCCTTGGTTCTTCGTGATCCGGACAGTGGTGCAGAAATCCCAGGTGGCGAAATCGTTTCTCAGCGGACCGGTGCCTACTTGAGCGGAGGATTGGGTCTCTACTCGCGATATGAACTTGGCTTCGCCCTGCCCTTGGTCCTGTCCCAAGATGGTTCAGGAATGATGTTACTGGGAAACCCCGATTTGAACGCGGCAAGCCTGGGTGACGCGCGTTTTGAAGCCAAGGCGAGAATTTGGTCCACAGCTTCTCTCAGTGTCGCGGCTCAGCTAACCACGACTCTCCCAATCGGGAATGACAAGGCACTCTTGGGAGATCCCAGCCCAACCATCGCACCTAGAATTGTTCTCAGTGTCCACCGAGGACGAGTACATGTCGGAGCGAACATGGGCGTCCGTATTCGGACAAGAAATGAAGTCGCTGATTTGGCTGTAGACGACGAGCTAGTCGCGGGCGCTGGTATCAACGTCGAAGTCATGCCAAGCAAGCTGTGGATTCTGGCAGAAGCCTACGCAAACCGGGGAATGCATACCAGTCAGGCCGAGGCCTTTCCCGCAGAAGCCATCGCCGGAGTGCGCTACTCACTGCTCGGCCCCTGGCAAATGCAAGCGGGCATCGGCTCTGGTGTGGGAAGAGGATACGGTACACCGAGCTTTCGGGGACTACTGAGCTTCTCCTATGCGCCGAAAGCGATGGTTCCACCCGAGCCAAGCCCAATCGTGCCAGTTGTAAAGGTGACTCCAAAGCCCAAGCCCGTCGAGAAAGCCCCACCTGTCGACGTCGATGGTGATGGCATATTGCCGCCCGTCGACCAGTGTCCGGAAGAAGCGGAAGACATGGACGGTTTCGAAGACGAAGACGGCTGCCCGGACAACGACAACGACAATGATGGAATCGCAGACAGCGAAGACGACTGTCCGGACGAACCAGAGACTCTAAACGGCGTGGATGACCAAGACGGGTGCCCGGACGAAGGACTCATCACGATGAAAGTCAACAGAATCGTTCTCGATGACACCGTGCTCTTCGACCAAAACCGCGCCCGCGTCAAGCGCCTGGGCAAGAAGGCCCTACGTGCAATCGCCGTCCTGTACAAGCAACACCCAGAATGGGGCGTTATCAAAATCTCCGGCCACAGTGACTCTCATGGCCCTAGAGACTACAACTTGGAACTAAGCCGCCGTCGTGCCAGCCGTGTCCGAGACGAACTGATTCTGCTGGGAATCGATGGTGCGGTCATCTCCACCGAAGGCTTTGGCGAAAGCAAACTCCTGCATCGTGGCAAGGGCGATTCTTCCAGCAAGAAAAACCGTCGAGTTGAGTTTATTATCGAGGTGCCAACAGCACCCTAAAGCACTATGTCGCAGCCCTCTTGGGCGGCAAAAAGTGGTATCGGACAGGCTGCACTGGCGTGAGCAACCATGGTGTCAATCGCGTCATCGTCGGCGTCTGGGCTGTGATGAAAGAGTGCCAATCGCTTGGCCTTGGTCGCAGTCGCGGTCGCAATGGCCGAGCTCACCGAACTGTGCCCCCAACCAGATCGCAACGCATACTCACCATCACTGAACATAGCATCGTGAATCAGCAAGTCGCAGCCCATGGCCAGCGCCTTCCCGTTCTCGGACAATCCCTCCGGTCCGTGCTCGACGTCGGGCATTATCACAACACTCTTGCCATCAGCAGTGATTCGATAGGACATCACCGTGGTACTACCGTGAGACATCTGCGCGGTCTTCACTTCAAAACCATCAATATCCCAGTCGTCCCCTGGAGCCAAGGTGGTAACAGCAACACCTGCTGCCAAATTCTGCAACCCGTACAACGGACTGTAGTGCCCATTGAGCTGCCCTTGTAAGATTTTCTCCAGCGGCATCTCCGGATTCTCAGCGCCATAGATTTGGATAGAATTTCCCCGAATGAAGAAAGGCGTGAAGAAGGGAAGGCCCTGAATGTGGTCGACATGCGTGTGGGTAAGCAGTACAGGAAGTATCCCCTTGCCCTGTCCGAACTCGGCAGCCATAAGCTCCTTGGCAAACTCAGTTATCCCAGTTCCAAGGTCGATCAAAACTCGGTGGCCGCTGTCGGCCCGAACCTCAATAGATGTCGTATTTCCGCCATAGCGAAGGAACTTCTCGCCCGGCGTTGCGAAAGATCCGCGCACTCCCCAAAACCGAACCTTCATGCGGAAATCCCCGGATTTGTGCCGCCTCGCCGCACGCCGATGGGAATCGTAAGGCCTTCTTTGGCCACGGAGACGACCACGCCGAGCTTCTTGCCCCGGACATAGTATTGAGCGCCGATCTCATCCATCATCGCGTCATCATGAGCGGGTGCATGGTGAAAAAGAATGAGTTGCCGGATGCCAGCCTCTTTGCAAATCTGTAGCGCATGCTCGGGAGTCGAGTGCCCCCAATGGGGAAACTTCTCATACTCTTCTTCTGTGAAGTGAGTATCATAGATAACTGTATCAACGCCCTTGAGCGCACTCACGAGGTCAGCACGCAATTTTTTCAATACAACGAGGTCATCCTCGCTGGCTTCTTCTGGTCCTGCCACAAAATGCTGTTTGTGCAACATGCGATCAAAGGGAGCCGTATCGCTGATATAGGCTAAACTGGTATCGTCGGCATTGATGCGATACCCAACCGCGCCAAAGGGATGATTGAGACCAACAGGCATGATCTCGAAGTCCTCGATCTCAAGCCCAATCCCCGGCATAACTTCGACGTACTCAAAGATTGCTGGTGCTGCCTCGAGTGAGGCTGGGAAAAACTCATGCCGAGTAATGCCACTAATAACTTTTCTGGTCTCGTCCGCAGCAACTCGGGGCGCGTGAACCGTAATGTGATTTCCACCTTGGTATGCCGGTTCAAAAAATGGCAGGCCTTGGATGTGATCCCAATGTACATGGGACAAAATCAAGTTGTAGTTGGACTCGGCTTGTTCCGCGTTTTCGGCGGCGAGCTTCTGCCCAAGTCCTCGGAGGCCAGTTCCCGCATCGACGATAAGACAGCGATTGCTATTCGATCGCACTTCGACACAAGAGGTATGCCCTCCGTAACGTGTCGTCGCGGTCCCGGGAACTGGATAGCTCCCGCGCACGCCCCAAAAGACCAAATGCATCTGCGCTAATCTTAGCGGATCGCGATACTCAACATCGGCTCAGCGCACCAAAAAATGCACCATGGGCGGCGAGATCTAGCTGGAACTGCCCAAATCAGGAGTCGAGGAGCTGTTCAGAAATGTTGAAGTACTCGCATTTCTCCCTCAATCCCGTTAGCGTAGAGCGATGAGCAGCAGTACATCTCCCAAAATCTTAGTCATGGGAGCTGGCGGAATTGGTGGCACGGTCTGTGGATATCTCACCGAAGTCGGCACCGATATCACAGCATCAACCACAAATCAGCGTATTTTCGACGCCGCCAAAAAGCATGGCTTCCGCCTCACCGGGGACGGCAACCCTCGCAGCGTTCCGGGAAACATCTCGATGGGCGTCCCTGAGAACGAACTCTACGACTATATATTCCTAGCGACGCAGCCGACGCAAGTAGAAGAAGCGGCGCGGGAAGCACTACCCGCACTGGCCAAAGACGGGGTCATGGTTGTGTTCCAAAACGGACTCTGTGAAGAACGAATTCGCGCAATCGCGGGCAACGACAGAGTGATAGGCGGCATCATTGCCTGGGGCGCATCGATGACCGAGCCCGGACTTTATGACCGGACGTCATCGGGTGGATTTCAGATTGGTTACCTGAGTGGACTGCAAGATCAGCATCTTCGCACACTCAAAGGCCTGCTCGAAATCATTGGCCCGGTGACAATCACGGACAATCTTCGCGGTGCACGCTGGAGTAAGCTGGCGCTCAATTGTTGCATTTCATCGATTGGAACCATTGGTGGTGACAGGCTGGGCGTGCTTGCCAAAGTGCGTCAGTACAGACGACTGGGATTAGAAATATTCGCAGAGGTTGTCGAAGTTGCCGCAGCGGAGTCGGTCAAGCTAGAAAAAGTCTCAGGGACCCTAGATCTCAATTGGATCGCCATTTCCCCGAAAGAGCGGACAATCGCAGGTTCGCCCAACTTGGCCGCAAAACACGCGATGCTCTTGGCCGTGGGCATGCGCTACCGACGATTGCGGTCCTCGATGCTCTCCGCGATCGAACGAGGACGCACACCTGCAGTTGACTTCCTCAACGGCGAAGTAGTCACTCGTGCCCAACGACACAATATTGCAACTCCGGTGAACTCGCTGATCGTGCAAACCATTCACGAGATTGCCGAAGGAAAAAAACAATCCTCGCGAGCGACTCTGGACGAGATTTTCGCGGCAACTCGCTGAGCCAGACCAGCTGGCGGCTAGGTTTGGATAAGCCCTATAGCCCTGTGCAGCCGGTGTTTGTGTTCTTCTGCGGCAAAGCGCACGGGGCCCACCACTCGCTGCAATCGCTTGGTGAGTTCACTGCGGTCAGAAGAGCTTATCCAGGGCAAGTATATGCCGCGACCTGCAACCCGTCCGGACGACAAAAGCAAATGCGATCACCGCTGGCAATAACCTCCACGCCTTTGCGCATTTCAACTCGGACATCATCCTTCTTGCGTTTGGGCAGCGCAATCGTGCCATCATCGTATACTTCGACAACACGCCTAGGATTTTCTCTGAATATAGGACGGGCAAAAACAACCATTCGTTCTGCGTATTTCAGGGTCAAGACACGATGCCCTCCGCGCCCGAATTCAAAGGCAGTAGAACCTCGCGTATAGTCGGACAACGCGCGTTTGAGCTGTGCCGCGAGTCGGTCTAGTTGCCGCCAACCCTCAATTGCCCGCTGGTCCATTCCAATTACCGGTTGTAGTCCGAGCAAACGCTGTACAGCGCCGCCCTTTCGCTCAACCCAAACGCTGATCTCCCCTGTTGGCCACGCCTTAGCCATATACAAGTGAGCACCCTCGAGAACAATGGACTTGCGTTTTGCTCTCCTCTTGCCCTGCGTGACGACGCTAATCGTGTCATTGCCTATGGTCCAAACTTGCGCGCCAACCTCCAAGCGGAGGTGTTTGGGTGCAAAGTGCAAGGTCGCTATCCCCAGTGCGGTTGGAGCCTCAAAGAGGGATTGTGCAATTGCAGCACGATACGGAGAATTCGCCACGAGTTATCCATTATATGTCAATTCTGCTGCGCTTGCTATCACCAAGCAGGGTCTGTGACATAGATCTCCGAAGCCGCACCAAGCCGTCTGAATTTGTGGTTCCGATTTGGCGGGAGTACTCTGCCTCACTATGGCAAACCAATTTGTTTTCACCATGAAGGGGCTCGGAAAAACCGTGCCTCCCAAGCGTCAGATTCTCAAAGACATCTGGCTCTCCTTCCTTCCCGGCGCAAAAATCGGCGTTCTGGGCAACAACGGCTCGGGAAAGTCGACGCTTATGCGAATCATGGCCGGGCAAGACACGGAGTTCACCGGTGAAGCCTTTCCCGCGGAGAATCTCAACATCGGCTTTTTGCCCCAAGAACCAGCCCTGGACGAAACTAAAGACGTTTTTGGAAATGTTGACGAAGGTGTCCGGGAAAAGCGCGATCTCCTGCAACGCTTCGAAGACCTGAGTATGAAAATGGGCGAATCGATGAGCGATGCCGAGATGGACAAGCTCATGGAAGACCATGGCAAGGTGCAAGATGCCATTGAAGCGGCCAACGCTTGGGACCTCGATCGAGAAGTTGAGATGGCAATGGACGCACTTCGCTGCCCGCCCGGAGACGCTCAAATTGCCAATCTCAGCGGTGGTGAAAAACGCCGAGTCGCTCTTTGCAGGCTCCTGCTAGCGCGCCCGGACATGCTTATTTTGGACGAACCTACCAACCACTTGGACGCAGAATCTGTGGCATGGATAGAAAGATTCTTAGCCGAGTTTACTGGCACGGTTGTCGCGGTAACTCACGATCGTTACTTCTTGGACAACGTTGCGGGATGGATCCTTGAGCTCGACCGAGGCTCAGGAATTCCGTACGAAGGCAACTACTCCGGTTGGCTCGAGCAAAAGCAAAAACGACTGGCGTCCGAAGAGAAGGTCAAGTCAGCTCGTTCACGGGCGATGGCGCGCGAACTGGAGTGGGTGCGATCTGGAGCCAAGGCAAGACACGCCAAGAGCAAAGCCAGACTCAATCGCTATGACGAAATGGTTCGAGAGACCGAGAGCGAGTCTATCGACAACTTAGAGATTATCGTACCGCCCGGACCGCGTTTGGGTAACGAAGTCATCGAAGCCATCGGCGTTCGCAAAGCCTATGGTGACAAGTTGCTAATGGAAGACCTCAGTTTCAGGCTGCCTCGCGGCGGAATCGTCGGAGTCATTGGCGCTAACGGCGCTGGCAAAACCACTCTCTTTCGCATGATCATGGGCGAAGAGTCGCCGGACGAAGGCGAGCTAAATGTTGGCTCGACGGTAAAACTCTCCTACGTCGATCAGAGCCGCGATGCCCTCGATGACGACAAGACTATTTACGAAGTCATCAGTGAAGGCGCCGAAGTTCTCGAGCTTGGCGAACGAACCATCAACGCCAGAGCCTACGTCTCCAGCTTCAACTTCAAGGGCTCTGATCAGCAGAAAAAGGTCGGTACTCTCTCGGGCGGTGAACGCAACCGGGTTCACTTGGCCAAACTCGTCAAGAGCGCTGGCAACTTGCTGCTTCTCGATGAACCTACCAACGATTTGGACGTCGACACCTTGCGCGCGCTGGAGGGCGGACTGCTCAATTTCCCTGGATGTGCGGTTGTCATCAGCCACGATCGCTGGTTTCTCGATCGAGTTGCGACCCATATTTTGGCCTTCGAAGGGGACTCAAAAACCGTTTGGTTTGAGGGAAACTACGAAGACTACGAGAAAGATCGGCGCCGGCGTCTCGGTGAACAGGCAAACAACCCAAGCCGCATTAAGTACAAACCGCTAACACGTTAATTATATTCCGCTCGGCGAGTGGGTGCGGAAATTTTGTCATCTGCGGGGACTCTTCCTTGCACAAAGAGCCCTCTCATTTTAGCCTCTTGCTTCACACTACTTTGACCTAACTCAATTGGGAAGCAAGATGCAGATGAAACGAACTCTCGCCGCATTTGGACTCGTCATAGGACTGGCACTACCCAGCGCCGCCTTTGCCGATGATCCAGTAATTAGTTTTGAAAAATACACCCTGGACAATGGCCTTGAGGTCATTCTCCACCAAGACAAGAGCATACCTCTGGTAAGCGTCAACGTCTGGTATCACGTCGGAAGCGGCGATGAAGTCCCAGGCAAGAGTGGCTTTGCGCACCTCTTTGAGCACATGCTCTTTCAGGGTTCGCAGCATGTTGGCGAAGACAAGCACTTCGACACGCTAAAAAACATCGGCGCTTCAGGCGTCAACGGAACCACCAATCCCGACCGGACAAACTACTTTGAGGTTGTTCCCTCCAATCAGCTCGAGACCGGTCTGTGGCTCGAATCTGACCGCATGGGATATTTGCTGCCACTGCTAAACAAAACCAGTCTCGACAATCAAATTGAAGTCGTGAAAAACGAGCGACGCCAGCGCTATGACAACGTTGCCTATGGCAAGGCGCGCTTTGCTACCTCGGCAGCGCTCTATCCTAAGAACCATCCCTATCGTTACTTGACCATCGGGCTGCACGAAGACTTGGAGAACGCCACACTCAAGGACGTCAAAGACTTCTACCGCAAGTGGTACGCGCCATCGAACGCCACCTTAGTACTAGCGGGTGACTTCGACAAACCCGAAGCCAAGCGCCTTGTTGCCAAGTGGTTCGGAACATTCCCTAAGACTACAAAGCCAACCTACAACCCACCAGCATTTCCCGAACCACAAGCCAGTCGGACAATCGTCAACGACGAGTTCGCCAAGCTTCGGCGCATCGACTACGTCTGGACAACACCCGGAATCTACAAAAAAGGTGATGCCGAGTTCGATATTCTCAGCAACGTTCTCGGACGTAGCGGTACTGGCCGCTTGTACAAGGCCCTGGTTCACGACAAGCAACTTGCGCAGCGAGTCGCCGTGTACCAAGCCAGTAGCAACTACTCATCGACCTTCACGGTTTCTGTAGTCGCCAAAAGTGGCGCGAAACTCGAAGAGATCGAAGCAATCATGCAGCAAGAAATCGACAAGGTCATGAATTCTCTCGTGACCCAAAAAGAGGTCGACCGTGCTGTTGTCGGGTTCGAATCTGGTTTTATCTGGGGACTGCAAAGCCTCAATGCTCGCGCCGATCGCCTCCAGGGTTACAACCACTTCCTCGGCAAGCCCAACGCCATTACCATGGATTTGGACCGATACCGAAATGCCAAGCTCGCCGATCTTCAGGCGATGGCAAAGCAGTACCTAACCCCAGAACGTCGTGTTGAGATTCTCACGATGCCCGCTGCCAAAGCTGCGCCAACCAAATAAGGCACTACGATGAATACTAACAGAACAATTCGCAACTCTATCCTTACGGTTGGCCTGGCCGCACTTCTCAGCGCGTGCCCTTCCTCTAGCCCTCAGTCCGGTGTCTTGCCGGTCAGTGGATCGACTGGTGATGGCTCCACCGGCGATAACGCCAACCAGGGCCAAGGCACAGCAACGGCTGCTGGCCACGCTGTCTTTCCCGAAGAGGCATTTCGCAATGGACAGCCCAAGCCAACGGCTGCCCGCCCCTTCAATTTGCCTGGCATCAACCAGTTCAAACTGGGTGGTATCGACGTTTTCTTAGTAGAACGGCACGATCTTCCAACCATTTCCGTCGAACTCAACTTCGATGGCGGCACTGCAAACGACCGAATTGGCCGTGAGGGCACCGCCGGTGTCTGCATGTCCATGGTTAGCGAAGGCACCAAGAAGCTCGACAAGCTCGCCTTTGAAGAAGCACTCGCGGACATGGCGTCCGGTATCTCTAGCTACGCAGGAAGCGAGAGCCAAGGCGTCTCGATGTACACGCTTAGCAAGAACTTCGACGCCACCTTGGCGCTCTATATAGACACGCTCGTCGAGCCAGGATTTCGCGACTCCGAATTATCCCGAATGGTCAAAAGACGGCTTGAGTCTCTCAAGCAAGCAAAGGGCTCTCCTGGATCGGTAGCTGGACGGCTTGTTCGTAACATCGTGTACGGGCCCAAGCACGCATTCGGAAAAATCACTAGCGAGAAATCACTGGGCAAAATCAAGCTCAACGATTGCAAAGCGCATCACAAGGCATACGTCAAGCCAAACGGCGCTCGGCTCTTCGTCGTGGGTGATATGACCCAAGCACAACTCACCGCGAAATTCGCGCCACTTCTCGCCAAGTGGAAAGGCTCTCCTAAGAAAGTCACCAAGGTTGGAAAGCCCCAGAGTCGCAAGGGACGAGTATTCTTTGTCGACATTCCTGGCGCAGCGCAATCTTCAATCTATATCGCTCACAAAGGGCCCGGACGTCAAGATCCAGGCTACTACGCCAATCAAATGATGAGTGGTGTTCTCGGTGGGGGATTCTCAAGTCGCATCAACATGAATCTCCGTGAGGACAAAGGCTACAGCTACGGCGCTCGTGGAAGCTTTAGCTACAACCGGCACTTTGGTACCTTCATGGCATCAAGTTCTGTCCGAAGCGACTCCACACGCCAGTCTTTGGACGAGCTCTTTATGGAAATCTCGGACCTGCAAAAAGGCAAGAAGCCGGCACGCGCCGAAGAACTTCAGCGGGAGAAAAACGGTAGCATTCTGGGATTGCCAGCACGCTTCGCTACCGCCAGCCAAGTCTTGAGTGTCTATCGAGGACTGCAATACTATGGACTGCCGATGACCTACTACGTTGAGTATGGCAAGTACATTGATGCTGTCACACTCGAGCAAGTGAACGCTGCTGCAGCGAAGCTCTTGCACTCTGAAGATGCAATCGTCGTGGTTGTTGGCGACGGCAGTAAGAAGCAGATTCGCCGAGACGACAAAAAAGACGTGGCTACCGACGCGACCTTGCTCGATAGCCTGAAGGCGCTTGCAGCCTCAGAAATGGGCGGCAAGGGCAAGCTTGTCATCCTGAACGTAGACGGCAACCCGATACGCAAGTAATCGGCTGACACCTACGCTCGCAACTCGCGAGACATGCCCTCTTGATCGCTTTCGGTTGAGGGGGCATTTTCGTTTCTCCGCAGCGTTTCGTGGTACGAAGCGCCAGTCATGAACAAAGCAGAAATCCGTTTCGAAATCGAACTCGACGAAGACAACATCCCTGAGAAAATCACCTGGGGCGAAGACAAAGACGCGGGTCGAAAAGACACTCAAGCGGTGTGCATTGCGGTCTACGATCCAATCGAGCAGAACACGATGCGCATCGATCTATGGACCAAGGACATGGGCATGGACGAAATGAAGGGCTTCTACCTCAGCGCGATGGCCGGCATGGCCGAGAGCCTTTCGGAAGCCACTGGCGACGAAGAAATCGGACAGGCTATTATGAAACTGTGCGAGAAGTTCGGAATCCAAGACTCCTAGATATTCGAGTTCAGACGCTACGCCTCGCGCTTGCCACTCACGGCGAGAGCACCTATGTAGATGCTCTGGGCGCGGGCTTTGCATTTGACGATGCAGATGCGATCACTCTTTTGCAGACTTGAGAAACGCAATCAAGCCCGCCTCTGTCGCTTCCATCTTCGTGTACCGAGCGGTTTCGACGCCTTTGTGATCCAATACGAGCAAGCTTGGCAATGCAGTCGCTGCAAACCGAGCTTGAATCTCCTCAACAGCATCGCTGCCATCACTAACGTCGATAGAGATACGTACAAAGCTATCACCGATCGAGTCTATCAACTTCTGGGTTTGAAAAAGCTCAGAAATGACCTTACAGGGCGCGCACCAGGTCGCATCAAAGAAAAGTAGTACTGGTCGTTTCGTTTTGGCGGCGAGCTCCAAGCCCTTCTCTAGATCCCTTTCCCAGTGCTGCACTTCGAGGTTTACACCGTCCAGCGGTCCCGGACGGTTCCCCGTCTTTTGCAGAAGTTGCATCATCGCTTCGTCCGCGGCATCCATGTCGCCTGTCGGCAATTTTGCCATTGGCTTGAAGCAGGATTCGTTCATTGTTTCCAGAAAGGCTTCTTGACGTTTCTCGGACAACTTCATCTGTTGTCGAGCAAATGCTGGGTTTGCCGATGCAAAAGCGATTAGCTCACTGTGTGAGAGCCCTACCGCAGCCAAATGGGGCTGCCACGGACTGGTCATTGAATTCTGTATCAGTGCCACACCACCTTCTGCCTGTGTCTTGAATTTCGTCTTGCAAGTCTTCTTTACTCCCGCCTCAGCTTTCTCGCTGATGAGCTCAAAAAATCGCGCAACCTTAGTCTCCTGCTCGCTCGCACTCGCTGTTGGGGCTTGGGCCGGCTTCGCCTCGGTAGCGGGAACAGCAACAGCGCTAGGAGCGGGAGCAACAGTAGCGACAGCCACCTTGCTCAAGTTCTCCTGAGTAGTAACTGCGTCCTGCCCACAGGAACTAAGCTGGAGCAACATGAGTACGGATAGCGAAGAAAAACGACGGCTTCGGTAGAAAT
>JAESTW010000400.1 GCA_016763395.1 Kofleriaceae bacterium | reverse complement strand
CTCTTTGGAATGTATCCCCACTGACTCGGTGGCAGAGCGCCATCGGCAACTAGGGCCATGCCTTGGTACGCGAGTTTGAGGATGGGTTCTTTGTTGATCGCGAAATTCAATGCGCGCCGGACACGCAGATCATCAAAAGGCGGATGCGTCGTGTTGATGGCCAAATAGGCCACGTTGTTGGAGCCCGCGCGATAGAGTTGCAACTGCGGATGAAGAGAGACAAACTGCTGATCGTCGGGCAAAATAGAATAGGCCAGATGAACCGCTCCACTTTCCAGTGCCGTCAAACGCTCGCGGGCATCAGATATTTCCTTAAAAACCAGACGCCGAATCTTCGGTTTTTCGCCCCAATAGTTTGCGTTTCGTTCCAGAACAATTCTGCCCTCGCTCCAAACAGAGAAAACAAAAGGCCCGGTTCCAACGGGATGCCTATCAAACTCTTCGCCCCACTTTTTGATCGCAGTCGGCGAAACAATACTGACAGGAAACATCGCTAAGTTTGCCGCGAAAGGGGCAAAGGGCCTGTCGATGACGATCTGCAAGCTGTACTCCCCCGTGGCCTTTACACTTACAATGTTGTTGTACGTTGAGCGCCAAGCAAAACTGCCACCGTCCGTGTCTACGAGATGATAGGGATGGTCCTCATCGAATTGTCGTAGAAATGAAAACACCACTGCGTCGGCATTAAGAAGAGTACCGTCGTGAAAGGCAACCCCATGACGCAGTGCGAAATCCCATTCTTTGCCGTCGGGGCTCACACTCCACGACTCGGCTAAACTGGCCTCTACCGTGTTGGTTCCGGGCTTGTAGCGCAAAAGTGACTCGAAGATTTGATTGCAAATCTCGACTGACTCGCTATCGGTAATCCGGGCCGGATCGAGCGCAATTGCGTCGGAAGCGCGCCCTATCACCAGAGTTTGTGATTGGGAATCTTCCGATCCCGAGCCACAGCCAATACCGGCCGCTATCGCGATAGCAACCAGTGAGAATCGAATCCAACCCACAGAGAAGAGTTTACACCATCCTGCCAAGCTTTCTCATCAACCAAAAAGATTATCGGAATATGGGTGAAGGGTCCGCTGGCGGATTGACATGGAGCACAAGCGGCCAATACCGTGCCGACAATGCTCAAACCTAAACAATTAATCGTTGCCGTTGCGCTCAGTGCACTCACTGTCTCTGCGTGCGACTTGGGCAAAATCGCCGTAGGTACGACCTCCAAAATTCTCAACCGTGGCAAGATCGCGACGAAACAAGAATCGGACTTTGATCTCGCCGCAAGAGCCATCCCCGGATCGCTGAAGACGGTCGAGACTTTTCATATGGTCGACCCAAGCAATCAGATTCTGACCAATATATTGGCTGAGGGCTTTTGCCAGTACGCCAGTGGCTTCATTGAAGATGAGTGGGAAGTAGCAATCTTCGCCAGAGACTTGGACGAAGTCGAACATCAGTCCAAACGGGCGACCAAAGCATTTACTCGTTGCATGGGCTATGGACTTCATATACTGGGCAAGTCTTGGCAAAAGGCGATGCTCGGCTCCCTGGACGATGTCAAAGCTCGTGTGGCCAAAACTGGCTGGGGCAATCGCGATGCGCTTCTGTGGGCAGGCGTCGGTCTGGCAGGCACGATCAACCATAATAAGGACAACCCAGAAATGGTGGTTCACTTAGGCAAGGCGATCGCCATTGTGGACAGGGTTATCGCACTCGATGACAAGCACAACCAAAAAGACCAAAACAAGCGAGCGACTGCGCATATCGTGCGAGCGATGATGCATATGGCTCTGCCAGCAGCCCTCGGTGGCGATCCCGAAGCCGGAAAAGCAAGTTTCGAACGTGCGTTGGAAATTTCACAGAATAAATACCTACTGGCCAGAGTCCTCCTGGCAAGAAAATACGCAGTGGCAAAGCAAGATCAGAAGTTCTTTAGAGAACAACTGGTTAAGGTTCTTCAAACAGACCCTGGCATCTGGCCAGAAAACCGACTTGCCAACGAAATCGCTCACAGACGAGCAAAACGCTACCTGAAACACGAGAAGGAACTATTCTAAGATGAATACATACATGCGAAATCGCCAATCCTCTGTCCGTTCACACGGCAGTTCCTCTATTGTTAAGGGCTTTCTGGGTCTCTTGGCAGGTCTCATGATTTTTGCGGGTAGCACCAAAACCGCAAACGCCGACACCTGGCGAATTGCTACCTTGGCGCCGGACGGCTCCTCATGGATGAAAATCCTGTCTAAAGGTGCACTCGACGTTGAAGAAAAGACCGGTGGCCGAGTGAAGCTCAAATACTTCACGGGCGGCAGCCAGGGTGACGAGAGCGTCGTCTTGCGCAAAATGAAAACGGGTGGCCTCGACGGTGGTGCATTCACCTCAATCGGCCTCTCACAGATTGTTCCCTCCATTCGTGTGCTTGAGCTGCCTATGATCTTCGCAAGCGACAAAGAGATGGATTATGTCCGACGTAAAATGTGGGGCACCTTCATGAAGCGATTCAAGAAAAAGGGCTTCCACCTTCTCGCTCCAGGCAACGTTGGCCCGATTCACTTCTACTCCAACACTCCAATCAAGACCGCTTCCGATCTCAAAAAAGCCAAAGTTTGGCTCTGGGGTGAGGATGCGCTGGTCAAAGCAATGTTCAAGCGTCTAGGCGTAAACGGTGTTCCCATGGGCGTACCGAACGTACTGCCGGCTCTCAACACTGGACGAATCAATGCTTGTTACGGTTCTCCTCTCGCAATTAACGCACTGCAGTGGCACACCAAAGTGAAATACGCGACATCGATGACAACCTCCTACGGTGTATCCTCGACTGTGATTCGCAACGAAGTTTGGAACAAAATGAGCGATGAGGACAAGAAGATTGCCAAGAAGTCATTCAGCGCCCACGCCAAGAAGCTTCGCTCTACGGTTCGCAAGGACAACAAGCGCGCTCACAAAGCAATCGTTCGTGCTGGAATCAAGGTCATTGAGACATCTCCTGCAACTGTTGCAGAGTTTGATAAAGTCGCTCAAGCTGTCTGGAAAGACATGACTGGTAAGCTCTTCAGCCAGAAAGATCTGGACCGAGTTCTGAAATACCGCGCTGAGTTCCGCGCTAAGTAATTCACCACGTAGTTCGCATAGCGGATGACTGAAAAGGCTTCGATCGCAAGATCTGGCCTTTTTTGTCTTTCGGCTGATTGTGCAATGGGTTGGCCTCTCATACGATACGCCCACGTGTCTAAGAAAGCATCTAAGAATCGAGGCAAGCAGGCAAAGAAGGGGAAGTCCGCGAAAGCAAGCTCCTCCTCTGGCGCCTCGGCCAAAGAGAGTACGGCTGAGAAGAGCGAAAGCTCGTCACCAACCGACTCTGCATCGAAGAGCGAGTCCGAGTCTGAAAGCGAATCTGAATCGTCGGACACGATGAAGGATGCTCCCAAGAGTGAGCCGGACAAGAAGCCGGCAGAGCGTGCGCCCAATGGAGTTGTGGGTATCGAAAAAGTCGATCATGTGGTCGGCTTGGTAGAACAGGCGTTCCTGATGGCCTTCCTGTTCTCATTGATCGGTGTGGGGACCTACCAGTTTGTTGCTGGCATGATTTTCAATGTGAATAGCACCTGGCCCTTTGAGGCGCTCCAATACCTGGTCTTTGCAATTGCCATGTTTGGTGCTGCACTTTCCGCGCAAAAAGGCCAGATGATGTCCATGGACTTTTTGTCGAGGAAGCTCTCGGACAAAAACCGGGTCATGCTGCGGGTTGTAACCAACCTCTTCGTAATGTTTGCTTGCTACCTGCTCACTCGAGGAGGGTTTATTGGAGTCGAAGCAACAGAAGGTTCCGAATACGAACTTCTGCCAAAGTCCACCGCCTACTTGGTGCTACCTGTTGGCGCGATGCTCATCGCCCTGCACTATGTGCTGCACACAATTTGCGATGTACTTTACCTAGCTGCAGGAAGAACTCCCCCTGAAGAAGAAGGGCTAAAGGTTCACTAGATCATGCTTATTATTCTTGCACTTATATTGCTCTTTGCCCTCGGGGCTCCCATTTTCTCCGTAATGCTCGCCGCCGGCGCATATGGCGCAACCACACTCGGCGATAGGCCTTTCTTTCAGGAGTTTGGCAACCAGATCAACGACATTTTTAAAATCGGTGCCGGCGCAGAGGCTCTCACCCTGGCGACCATTCCCCTCTTTATCTTCATGGGATTTGTCATGGCCGAAGCCAAGACGGCAGACCGCTTGGTCAGGGCAGCTCGAGCTGGTTTTGGTTGGATGCCCGGCGGTTTGGCGGTCGTTACGATTTTTGCTTGTGCCCTCTTCACCACCTTTACGGGCGCGTCTGGCGTCACCATTGTGGCGCTCGGTGGCCTTATTATGCCATCGCTTCTCAAAGAGAAGTACCCTAAGAAATTCTCTCTCGGTATTGTTGCTGGTACAGGCTCGGTAGGACTGCTCTTTCCACCAGCACTACCGCTCTTTGTTTATGGAACTGTCTACGGACTCGTCAGTGGGCTTCAGGACGACAAAGCAGCCGACGCGGTGACCTTCTCAACGGATCGCTTTATCTTCGCCGGCATTGTTCCCGGCATGCTGCTGCTCTTTATCATGTCGCTCTGCGCGGTTTTTATCGCCAAAAAGAGCAAAGTCCCGCGGACAAAGTTTGACGCCAAAGAGCTCGGACGAGCGCTGTGGGTTGCCCTTCCCGAGATTCTGATGCCCTTCCTTATTATCGGCAGCTTGGCCAACGGCGTCACCATTCCAGAAGTCGCGAGTCTGGCCTGTATCTACATCATGCTGGTCGAGATTCTGCTCTTCAGGGATGTGTCTTTCAAGAAGCTCATGCCGCTTGTCCGAGACTCGATGGCACTAGTTGGAGCAATCTTTATTATCATCTTTGCCGCCTCCGCTCTGACAAACTACTTCGTCACCGCCGACGTGCCAACCATTCTCTTCAATTGGATTCGCGACAACTTCCACAACAAGTGGACCTTCCTCTTGGCCTTGAACGTCTTTCTGATTTTGGTCGGAATGACGATGGATATTTTCTCGGCCATCGTGGTCGTCGTTCCTCTTATTGCCCCAGTTGCCGCTGCGTACGGAATCGATCCCTATCACTTGGGCATCGTCTTCTTGCTAAACCTCGAGATTGGCTATCTCACGCCTCCAGTCGGACTCAATCTCTTCATCACGAGTTTTGCCTTCAAAAAGCCCATTGATGAAGTGGTCAAATCGGTGCTGCCCTTCTTGGCGTGCATGGTTATCACTCTGATCTTCGTTACCTACATTGAGGCCATCACGGTCAAACCGCTCAACATCATCAAGCCGCCTGATAGGCGTGGACGAATTGGGCAGTTGTATAACGAAGTGAAGGCGGCCTACCAACTCATCAATTCAGTTGCCGAAGTGGAACTTCCAAATGGCGAGGTAGTCAAACTAGAGAGTTGCACAACTCTCACAGACGACGCCAAAGTCGACTGCGAAGATCTATTTGTTGGCGTCACAGGCTGCGCCTCTGAACCCGAAGAAAAGCGTGAGAAATGCAAAGCGACTGCCATCTCTGATTACCTAGAAATGATTGGGGATGATGATGACGATGATGACGACGAGGAAGAGTTCCCTGATGAGGAGGACGAGGAAGAGTTCCCTGATGAGGAGGATGAAGAGTATCCGGACGAGGAAGACGAGGATTCCGCTCCTGATACCGAAGAAGAGGAAGAAGAGTATCCCGACCTAGAAGACCAAGACGAGAAACCCGCTGCACCAACACCTGCAGCGGAAGAAGAAGAAGAATATCCTGACCTAGAAGATGAAGACGGCTAGTAGCGTGCCGGCAGTATCCCCAGCACTGGCGATTCTTCGGACAGTGCGCCCAAAGCAATGGGTGAAGAATGTCTTCACCCTAGCCGCCCTGGTCTTCTCCAAACATCTCTTAGACCAGAGTTATACACTGCGCGCACTTGGCGCGTTTGCGGTGTTTTGCGCGCTCAGCGGCGCTGTCTATGCGTTCAATGATCTACGAGATGTCGAGAGTGACCGCAAGCACCCAACGAAGCGCAACAGACCCATTGCTGCCGGCGATCTGAGCGAGCGAGCAGCCCTCTACTATTCGCTGGTGAGTGCAACGCTCGCGCTTGCTGCCGCGTACCTAATTTCGCCCTGGCTCGCTCTGGTTGCTGGTGGTTATTTGGTCAACAACTTGGCCTACTCACTTTTCTTAAAGCGCATCGCCTACCTCGATGTCTTTATGATTGCTGGCGGCTTCTTGCTGCGAGTGTTGGCAGGTGGTTTCGCCATTGACGTGCCAGTGTCCGCTTGGCTCCTGGCTTGTACAGGCCTCCTCGCCTGCTTTTTGGGCTTTGGCAAACGTGCGCACGAGCTACAACAAGCAATTCGGCAAAATCGCCCGCCGCGAGAAACTCGGGAAGCGCTTGGCGGCTACGACCTATCGACCCTGCGATTTGCTCTAACCCTTCTGTCTATCGGAACCTGCGCCGCATACGCGCTATACACCCGAGATACCCGGACAGTAGAAGCCTTTCAAACCGACCAACTCCTGTGGACT
>JAESTW010000399.1 GCA_016763395.1 Kofleriaceae bacterium | reverse complement strand
GTTCGCTCTGATTTTTTCTATGACAGTCCAGCAGGCATGTTGGTCAACATGATTATTGGCGGCGGCGTTATGTACCCGCCGATCTACCGAGACAAAGAGAAGAAAGATCTTACCGACGACGCACTTGAGCGAATCGGAACTTTTCTCAACACGCCAAACAGTCTGGTGGGCATTCACCCCGAGGGTAAACGCAACAAAGGTGATCCGTACAAACTATTGTCCGGGCTGCCGGGAATTGGCAAAATCATCTTGCAGTCCAAACCTCTCGTTGTCCCCGTTTTCATCAATGGGCTTAGCAATGATTTCCTCGGTTCGATTGCGACAAGCATGCGCCCGAACGCCAAGCGTGACAATGCGATCACGGTCGTCTTTGGTGATCCGGTAGACTACGACGAGTTCACCCACAAAAAGCCCAGGACTGCGCTCTATAAGAAATGTACCGACAAGGTCATGGCGGCAATCTCGGACTGTGGTGAGCAAGAGCGAGAGATTCGCGCAAAGATCGAGTCGGGCGAAATTGGCGAGTCCTCTCCGGGCTGGCTCTGGTATCGCTAGCAGCTATCAACCGACTGCACCATTGTTCCGAGGAAAGGCGATGAAAAACAAACCTCTTCTATCGTTTTGCAAATCACCATGTCGGTAAATCTCGCTGCCACAGCGATTGAACGAGAAGCGTAAGTAATAGGAGCAAAACAAAGCTGCTACTCGAATGAGGAACTACGGATTGGCGAAGCGCCGTATCCATTGTACTCTCACAACTCCATGGGCCTCGATTCATTTACTATCGATCTAAACGCAGAAGCCAAAGCCGGACGACTCGACCCAGTCATCGGACGGGAAAGCGAGGTGCGTCGGCTTATGCAAATTCTCGGGCGACGAGGCAAAAACAATCCCGTGCTCATTGGGCAACCAGGAGTCGGGAAAACCGCAATTGTCGAGGCACTCGCGATTCGCATAACAGAGGGAAAAGTGCCAGAGAGCCTCCAGAACAAACGAATACTGTCTTTGGACCTGGCGCAAATGATGGCCGGAACACGCTACCGGGGCGATTTTGAAGAGCGGCTTAAATCGGTTATTGGCCAGATCGTCGCTGACCCAACGATCGTGCTTTTTGTCGATGAGTTGCACACCTTGGTTGGAACCGGCGGTGGCGATGGAGCGCTCGACGCCGGCAACATGCTCAAACCTGCTCTGGCTAGACGAGATTTTGCATGTATCGGAGCTACAACGACCGACGAATACGAAGAACACCTATCCAAGGACAAAGCGTTGTCGAGGCGGTTTCAGCCTGTACTTGTCAATGAGCCCAGCGTCGACGATGCCATCGTGATCATGCGCGGTGTCCGAGACATCTACGAGTCCCATCATCGAGTACGAATCGCCGACCCTGCCCTAGTGGCCGCAGTAAAAATCTCGGATCGATTTATCACGGACCGGTACCTGCCGGATAAAGCAATCGATCTCATTGACGAGGCGGGCAGCTTACTGAAACTGGAGCTTGAGAGTATTCCCGAAGAGGTGTCTGTCTCCCAGGAGAAACTGACCAGAATTCGCATTGAGTTGCGAGCCATGGAGGTCGAAGAACATCCCTCAGCGAATCGTCTCAACGTCCTACGCGACCAAGAATCCGTTGCCAAAACACGGCTTGAGTGGCTCAATAGCGAGTGGCAGTCTCAGAAAAAAACCGTATCGAAAGTCCGAGCATTACTTGCAGAGGAAGAAGCCTTGCGGGCAGAAGAAGAGCAGGCGCGTCGTCAATGTGACCTAACGAGGGCTGGCCAAATTGCCTACCAAGAACTCCCCGCAGTCAGTGTCAAGATAGAGGCATTGGAACGGAAACTGACCGATCGCGAGGGCGATGAGCGTCTCTTGAGAGACCGCGTGGAGGTCGAAGATGTCGTATCGGTAGCCGCGCTTTGGACAGGGCGATCCCACGAAGAACTGCGATCCGCACTCGTATCATCCGACTAGCCGCACTAGCATACATGGACTAGCCTTGGATATACGAGTCGTCGCGTGGAGGTAGATCTACCAGATCTACCTAGTGTTCTTTCGCTACCCGCGCAGTTTTTCCCTTCAGTTGTAGCGACTTATGCCGAAACATAAATTTGTGGGTGCGTAAGAATTACGCGTGCGGTGGAAAAGGGGATTATGTACAGACTTGTTAACAAAGCGATGGCCGGGCTCATTACTACCAAAGAGCACGGTATCGAGGTCTGGTGGATGTCATGAGTTTTTCCTCATTGAACAAGCTGCCTGAATCGGAGGTCTCTGGTCTGCTTGAGGACGGAGAACTCGAAGAGCTCTTTCCCTTCTTGCTGCAGGTCTCTAAAGAGAACCTGGTGGTTTCGATCGGGCCTTCCTTGGCTCGATTGTGTCCAGAGCTCCTTGGCCAGAATATCGCGGATTGCTTCCGCGCCAAGAGCAGAAACCTGTCCGAGCTGAATTTTGACACCTTGAAAAAGACTCACAAGAAGGCTCTCGCTCTCGTGCTGCAACGACGTGAATTGGGCTTTCGAGGACAAGTATGGCTACGCGAGAACGGCTCGCTCTACCTGTTGATCTCTCCGTGGTGCGACCAGATGTCCGATTTAACCGTACACAACATCGCGATGAGCGATTTTGCCAGACATGATTTATCCGTTGATTTATTGTTCCGAATGCAAACTCATAAGGTTGCCCTTGATGACGCAACACGGTTAGCACAACGGCTCGACCAAGAACGGCGGGAGCTGGCTCACGCGAAAGAACGAACAGAGGAGGCGGAGAAGGCCCAAAGTGATTTTCTGTCCGCTATGTCACATGAGATCCGTACGCCCCTAAACGGCGTATTGGGCATGGCACAGCTCCTGGCTTGGACGAAGCTCGATCACGAGCAGAGTTTGTTTGTCCACACCCTAATTGACTCTGGCGCTATCCTGTCCGCTGTCATATCGGACATACTCGATTTCTCGAAAATCCGCTCTGGCAATATCGACATCGAATCGAGCGAGTTTTCCTTAATTCAAGTAGTAGAGCAAGTTGCAGATCTAGTCAGCCCTATTGCACAGCAGAAAGGCCTAGAGTTTAACACGCAACTTGCTACAACGCTTCCACGCCTGGTCGTTGGTGACTCCAATCGAATCACTCAAATATTGCTCAACCTCTTGAACAACGCGATCAAGTTCACAACAGAGGGCACCGTAGTACTTGCCGCGTCTTGGGACGAAGGCACGGGACTCACCATCTCGATCGAAGACACTGGTATAGGAATCGATGCCGCTGCTGTAGAAACACTTTTCACCCCCTTCACCCAAGCCGCTACTTCTGCTACAAAAGAGTTCGGCGGGACCGGACTAGGACTAAGTATTTGTCTTACATTGGCGGAGTGCATGGGTGGTTCTGTTGCTTGTGAGTCGGTCTGTGGCCAGGGCAGTACATTCACACTCTCATTGCCGATTCACGCCGTCCCACCTCTGACTAGTCCGTCGCCAGATCCGACCAAGGTTGCCCTTATCGGAGTCGGCTCGCTCGATCAAAAAAGTTTCAGTTTACTTGCAGAGAGACTCTGTGCCGAGGTCGTGACCTTTGAGCATGCCGATGAGTTGCCAGCGGGAAACTGGGCTCGGATATTTGTTTGCGCGTCACTCACTCCGGTCGAGGATAGCTATCAGGGAGCACCAGTCTCGCTCATTACCAATCTCTCATTGTTGCAAGAAACACGAAAACATTGGCGTGGTGAAATTTTGACCAGGCCATTTAAGCTCTCTGCATTGAGAGACCAGCTCTTGTCCGATGGGAAAGAGCAAGCAGCACCAACGCCGATGACGCTGACGGACAACCTCGCTCGTCTACGAGGAACCAGAGTTTTAATTGTCGAAGACAACCCGGTGAACCAGTTTCTGACCAAGGCCATCATGGACAAGCTCGAGTGCCCGTATCAGGTTGCTGTAAACGGTCAAGAAGCCGTAGACGCGGTCCATGCAAACGAGTTTGACTTGGTGCTTATGGACTGCCAGATGCCCGTAATGGACGGTTTTGAGGCTACACAGCACATCCGGGCCGATCCCATGAACGACCACCTGCCGATCATCGCGATTACCGCTGGAGCTGGCAGTCAGACACGCCAAGTTTGTATGGACGCAGGCATGACAGCGTTTTTGACAAAGCCCGTTAAAATCATCGCTCTGAGTGCGATGATGGTACGGGTGCTTTCCGACGCAGCCAATTACGAATCGGAGTAGCCGTTTATCCTGGCAAAAGACTGGCAAGAGTCCAAAATCAGGAATCAGACCGCTATTTTAGCCCGCGTTTTCCGAGCTTCGCACTTCGTTTGGCGCGAAGAGCATTGGCTCGCGACGCTACGATTCCATAGTCTACGAGTTTGCGGCGCAGGGTATTGCGGCTAAGACCAAGAATTTCTGAGGCTTTAAGTTGATTGTTGCCAGTGTGCTTGAGCACGGCTCCCAGTAGTGGCTTTTCTACCAGCGACATGACTTCTTCGTGCAGTGCGTGCATCGGGTAGCCTTGTACTCGCCGCATGAGTTCGTTGAGTTTTGTCCGGACCAAATCCTCAAAGGAGGCATCTTCTGCCGGAACTCTTCGGGCCAAGACTGGCAGAACTTTGTCCAAATCCTCGACTTCGATAAGGCTTCCCTTGGCTCTTGCGACCAGGCGCCTAGCAACCTGTTTCATCTCTGCGACGTTTCCCGGCCAAGGGTAACTCTGGAGCATGTCGCTAGCCCGCGAGGACAAACCGAGACGCCGGCGACCCATGTCTCGGCACAGCGCGGACACAAACACCCCCATCAGAGGAACGATATCTTCGATTCTCTCGCGCAGCGGTGGAATCACGATTCTGGTCTGGCTAAGCATTTGTAGTAGGGGCTGGTGGAACATGCCCGCTTCGACAGCAGATTCAAGTCCGGGGTCGGTGGTCACTAGCACTCGAATGTCCCAGCCACTTTCCGGTTCGAGTGCCTTGGCGAGTTTTCGCTGGCTCCGCCTTCGCATTTCGCAAACGTCCCGAACAAGCAAGGTCCTACCATGAGCATTGCGAAAAGGGGCTTCGCTCTCGCCTTCTAGCGGACAGCTAAAAAGAGTCACCGATGCGGACGCTGCCTTGATAGACACCATCTCCCGCTCCGCCCGTGCGCTTCTCAGATGCAGATAGCGGGCAATGAGTTCTCTCCCACTTCCGGGCTCGCCTTCGATGAGCACTGCCCTCGGGCGTGCACTCTCTGGCCCGTCGGAAAATACTGCGGACAATGCCTCAACCGCAGCCAAGGCATTTTTCATGCCCTGGCTCTCGGCTACAAAATGCCGCCTAATTTGCGCGCTACTGCCCTGCATCAATCAATACTAAGCCGCGTGTTCTTGTCCGATAAGCTCTTCAAAATAGTCGCTAACAACTTGCATCACTGCCTCGGGCGAATCGGTTTTCCACACCTTCTGCCGCAGCGCATTGCACCCACGGTGTCCTTTGGCATACCAAGCAGAGGCTTTGCGAACCTCGTGCAAGAGTTTGGGGCCCGGTTTGAGAGCGATAATGTGCGAGATGTGCCGTTTGAAGACATCGTAGCGCTCTTCTAAGGTCGGTGCGCCGGGATCTTCCTTGCCTTCGGACACGGCTTTGATGGAACGAAAAAGCCAAGGGTTGCCAAGCGCGCCACGACCGATCATTACAGCATCACAGCCAGTCTCTTCACGCATGCGCAAGAAGGACTCGACATCAGTTACGTCTCCGTTTCCCACGACAGGAACGTCGCTCGGAACCTGCTCGCGAACTTGCCGGATAACCTCGTTGGAGGAGTTTCCGGTAAAGCCTTGCGCGCGCGTCCGGCCGTGTACTGTAATCATCTTGGCGCCAGCCTCGACCAACGCGCACGCGAATTCCGCTGCATTGAGTTCAGAACTATCCCAGCCCGCACGGTGTTTTACCGTAACAAAGACATCGGGCCCAATCGCCTCATCGACAATCCGGACAAGGTGTTGCGCTAGTTCGGGCTCACGCATTAGTGCAGAACCGCAGGCCCCCGCGACCACTCGTTTTGCCGGACATCCCATGTTGATGTCGACCAGCGAGGCGCCAATGCGCACCGCCATTTGGGCCGCCAATATCATCGCCTCATCGGTTCGGCCAAAGATCTGCACGCCAAACTTCCGGCCATTCAAGCTCGCCGTCATCTTGTCCGTCGTCTTGGAGTCACCGTGGATGATGGCGTCTGCACTCAAAAATTCGGTGATGGTTAGACCAACGCCAAACTCTTCAACGATGGTTCGAAAAGGCAAATCCGTCACCGCCGCCATGGGTGCCAACAAAACCGGGGTCGCTATTTCGAGTGTTCCAATCCGCATGGAGGCGCGAACTTACTCGATCTGTGGCTCGATGGGCACAAGTTCTTTCAAATCTTCCGGAGTGTTGAGATTATCGAATGCTCGCAGCGCTTCTTGCGAGAAATCGTCCTCACGAAGCCAAGCGACTCGCACTCCTGCCGGTGGTTTACACAGAAATGCGCTGGCCCGCAGTCGCCTGTTGGCGAGTTCCTGGTCCAAGACTGGCAATATCCGGCGATTATAAAGCGCCAAGAGTGGTTGAGCCCGCGAATCGATATTTGCCGCAACAATATCGATGTCTGAGCGTCTCTGCCCAAGCAGAGTATCGATAGCCTCTAGGTTCACAAAAGGCATATCTCCGGCGACAACCAAAAGCCAATCGTGAGCACACCACGCGAGTCCCGAGGCGATTCCATCCAGTGGGCCCAATCCTCCAACGCGGTCACCGAGCATCGGCAAGTCTATTGGCAAGTCCATCGATTGTGGCTTTGCCTGACGCTCTCCGCGCACCATCGCAAGATCTGTAAACCGCTGCCGCAGCACTTCAAGTTGCCGAAGAACAATCGGCTGGCCGGCCACTTCCAACCACGCTTTGTCGACGCCCGCCATACGACGAGCTCCGCCACCGTTGAGAATAATCGCCGAGCAGGTCACGGTCGCTCGCTATCGAAAAAGTGCTGTGATCTCGGTCTGAATGGGAGTCGTCACTTCAACGCCTGTCCGGGCGATATGAACATCGACTATACTCCGCATGCCAAAATCGCCCGCATTGTAGATGCCGGGTCCAACAGTGAAGCCTGCTCCCATCACTAAGTTGCGTGTGTCATGAGTTTCGTAGTCGTCGAGATTTGCACCATCACCAGCCAAACTCGAATCGAGTGAGTGTCCGGTCCGATGTAAAAAACGCGATGCCAAACCGGCCTTATTGATTTCGCTACGGGCTTTTTGATCTGCCTCAAAACCTTTGACGATATGGCGCCGACTGACGTTGTCAGCAATGAAGGAGACGGTGGAATCGCGCGCTCCAGCGACGACCTGAAACACCTTTTTGTAGCGCTCTGGTACTTCACTGCCAACGTATGCAACCCAACTAATGCTGGCAAACATGGTTCTCTCGTCACCATCAAGAGACGCACTGAGGTGCAGAACAAGTAGTTGGTCTCTTTTGATTTTCGCAGACCTGCGCTTACTCGGCTTGTAACTGGGCTTGGCGGTGTTTTTCCCTGTTGAGACCGAACTCTGCCCTGAAATCCCTCTTATTCTATATGCCTTTGCGATAAACACCTGAACATTGTGTTCTGTAACCGTGGCATTGGCAGTGATGCGTTCTCGGACAAAGGCCAAGGCCTCTTCGCGAATCTTGCTGAGATGGTGAACGGCAACGTAATGCGAAAGGCGGCCGTCCGGTCCCCAGAGTGACTTCGTAAACTGAACCAAATCTGCCGATGATTGCACAGTAACCCCGACTTTACGAACCATGGCGATGGTTCCGGCATCCACCCGGGTAAGGCTGGCGATACCCGACTTTGGCGCGTATTCCATCGCGACGGTTGTAACACCTTTGAGGATCGTACTCAGTCCAGTTCGCAAATCGCGAAACCCTGTATATTGAACCTTTCGTCCGGGAACCTTGTCAAAAGCGGACATCTCGCTCTTGTGCACCAGAATAATGGGCTGGCCAAAAGAGGGAATAAAATAGAACCACTGGCGAGTTGTCCGGCCTTCGGGGTGAACCAGCTCCGCTGCAATGGGGTTTACTGATTTCTTGCCGCCCGTAAGTAGCCAACCATCGAGGCTTCGGACAGCCAACACACCTTGCACCGCATCGGTGTCGACCCGCGTGGCTGGCTTGTTCTGCGCGTATGCCCAGTCCGAACTTTTTGCTCCGAGAACTAGAACCACCATTGTCACAAGAAAAGTGAGGAATGGGAGTTTGAGTTTTGAGAGTCGTTGCATACTTTAATCGCCTAGCGCTGAAGTTAATGAGCGGGAATCCCCACAACACGAAGTTGCTCGAGAATCTCCTTATGAATACCACCATTTGACGCTATCGCGTGGCCCAATTTCGCAGAGAAGCGCTCTCCGGTGATGCCGGTCACGCAACCGCCGGCTTCTCGCACCATTAGTGCGCCAG
>JAESTW010000398.1 GCA_016763395.1 Kofleriaceae bacterium | reverse complement strand
TGGACGGGGCAGCTTTTGTACCAGTGCTTGGGCGGCGCCGGACATCCTCACTTGGTGGGGCGGCGGACATACTGGCTATATCCACACTGGTGCTCGCTACCGCGTCGCCAAACCCCTGGCAATGGTCTCAACCTGGGATGGGGATGAACTCAGCCTGGTTCGCGACCATTTCCATCTGCGCGCAGCGCGTGGAGTCGATATTTCTGGCGCAATTCTGGCGTGGGACAAGGCGCTCGAAGGCATTGCTGGCGCAGGAATGAAGGTCCGCGGAACCGGACTGTACCGGGTCATCGAAGCGGGAGCACGCGCGGAGCAGTTGCTCGAAGCTCTGTCCGAGCGCGGCTTGCAGCTGCGCTCATTCCCGGGCGGCAAGTTGGCTGTCATTCCCTGTCTCGACAGCGCAAAAGAGGATGCAGCTGCATTTGGGAAAGCGCTGGGAGAAATTCTCTAGTGCGGATTCTTGATTTGCGAAATTGCGAGACTGCCTACGATCGCGGCCACCTGCACGGGGCGCGATACGCCGGGGAAATTGCGAGCCTTATCGAAATCAGAATCTACCTGGCATGCCGTATTTCAGGATTCTCCGAGGAGTCGCTTCTGCGGGTGGCAGAGCACCATTTGCCTGTGTTGCGAGAGTTTGACGAGGACCTCTACCAAGAGCTAATCGGGATCGCGGAAGGGGCAGGGGTGTCCACGGGCAAGATTGTGCTGCTCAACCAATATACCGATATCAGGGATTTGTCACCGGACACTCCACTGGCGGCAGAGGCTGATTTTGACGGAGGATGCACAATTCTCTGGTCGGCATGCGAAGGCAAACCCGTCTTCGCTCAAACCTGGGATATGCACGCCAGCGCAATGCCCTATGTGATGATGATGCGAGTTCCCGATGTTGCCGGGAAAGACGCATGGCTTCTCTCGCTCACTGGATGCTTGGGCATGGCCGGACAGAATGCCGCCGGACTGAGTATTGGCATCAACAACCTCACGAGTACCGACGCGCAAATCGGCGTCGTTTGGTCGGCCATTGTCCGGAAGTGTTTGCGCGAGTCGTCCGCAGCCTGCGCCAAAGACATGCTCTTGGATTGCAAAATGGGATCGGGCCACCACTATCTTGTCGCGGATAAAAACGAGGTGTACAGCGTGGAGAGTTCCGGGACCAAGAGGAAGCTAATTTTCAGCGGTGAAAAGGACTCCTTTGTGCACTCCAATCACTGTCTCGACGACGAGATAGCCAGCTGTAGCCGGGTTCCGCCGCAAAGCACGACTCACGATCGCCAACAGGCAATGGAGCAAACTCTTGCTGCCAGCCCAATCGCGGATGTGAATGATGCTTGGCTGCGCCTGGGAAGCCACGAGGGCTATCCGCGGAGCATTTGCACCAATATGGCCACACCGGAACATCCCCATGCCGCCGCAACCTGTGCTGGCATTGCGATTGATATCGGTGCCCGCGAGATATTGGCGGTGGCTGGATTTACCCATGAAGTTAGGCCCGAGCGCTTTGGTTTTGACGAGTAGGTAGGGCGCCATGGGTAACAAAGACTACTTTCTGACCTGGAGCTCGCAGCGCGGCGGCACAACCGTATCTACCGTGGGCGGACAGGGCGTCCATCTGAAGATGAGTGATGGCAGTTCTTGGCTTGATCTGGGTAGCTTGAGCTATCAGGGCAACCTTGGGTTCGGACATCCCGATGTCGTGTCTGCCATTCAAAAGCAGGCAGGGGAGATGTGTCTGACGATGCCCAACGCATCGTTTCCGGTCAAAGACGAGCTTGCCAGGAGGTTACTTGAGCTTGCGCCCGAGGGGTTTACCAAAGTCTTTTTCACGCTTGGTGGATCCGAGGCCAATGAGAATGCGATGAAGATCGCGCGTCTGGCAACCGGACGTCACAAGTTTTTAGCACGCTATCGATCGTATCACGGGGCCTCTTTGGGCGCGTTAGGCCTCACAGGCGACTTTCGCAGACCTCCACTGGAGCCGGGTATTGGCAACGTCGTGCACATCCTGGGGCAAGACGCCGCACACTTAGAGGAGGTAATGGAGCTTGAGGGCCGCGGAAGTATTGCGGCGGTGTTTATGGAGCCGATTCCCGGTGCCAATGGTGTGCTCTTGCCCTCGCCGGACTACTGGCCTCGCATGCGAGCTGCGTGTGATGACCACGGAACCCTGCTCGTCGCCGACGAAGTGCTCACCGGCTTCGGACGTACCGGACGCTGCTTTGGCTTTGAACACGAAGGCGTAGTGCCGGACATGATCACAGTCGCCAAGGGGCTGACCGCGGGATATGCGCCACTGGGGGCGGTTCTCGTACACGAGCGGGTGGCGTCGTATTTTGACGATGCAGTCCTGTACGCAGGGTTGACGAACTACGCGCATCCCCTCTGTTGTGCGGCGGCCTTGGCTTCGCTGAAGGTCTACGAAGCAGAAGACCTTTATACCCGGGCCGCGACCCTGGAACCCGGGCTGCTGGCTGAATTGGAGGCGATTGCACGGGCGCAACCAGACCATGCGAGCAGTCCGAGAGGGCGAGGGCTCTTGGCGGCACTGGACATCAAAGGCGACCCGGCGTTTTGGGAGCGACTCGGGCAAGCCGTCGCCAAACGGCGCTTGCTCTTGCATCTGTCCGAACGTCGGGGTACCGCGATTTTCGCACCACCACTAATTATAGACAAAGTAGTACTCGAAGAAGGTCTGCGGGCCTTCGCCGACGCTCTTGCCGAGGCAGGAAGTAGATAGACAATGATGACAGCAGCGAATGTAGGTAGACACGCGGACAAGGTGAAGGAGAGCGTCGCGGAAGCATTGTCCGGGATCTTCGATGGCGCATCGATGATGGTCGGAGGGTTTGGCCTTTGCGGCAACCCCGAAGCACTAATCCAGGGAGTTATCGACTCGGGTAAAAGAGACTTGCACATAATCAGCAATAACGCCGGAAACATGGGCAAGGGGCTTGCGGGCTGGTTGCGCGCGGGTATTGTCGGGCGAGTGACGTGCAGCTATGTTGGCAACAACGAAGATTTGCAGCGCATGATGAAGAGCGGTGAGGTCAAGGTCGAGATTGTTCCTCAGGGGACACTAGTAGAACGAATGCGTGCCGCTGGAGCCGGGATTCCCGCTTTTTACACACCTACGGGCGTTGGTACGGTTGTCGC
>JAESTW010000397.1 GCA_016763395.1 Kofleriaceae bacterium | reverse complement strand
GGCACCGACTCCTCGGGCTCATCAGAGTTTCCCTTGTTGGTGCTGCACGCCACCAAGGCGAGAAATGATATTCCCAGAGCGATTTGGCCAAATACACGCATCAAGAATTGGCTCAAGCCCTTAGAAGAGTTCGGGTGATGGAAGATTGCTTGGAGGCGGACATTCGCCGCCTTGCGCAATGTCAAAGGCGAAGTTCCAGTTTACCAATTGCGCTTCCCCTACAACGCCACTTTGTCCGCAGGCATTGTGATAAACGACATCGACTACGCGTTCCAAACGCTCCAGCTGACGGTAGGACATTCCAAAGTAACCAGGTAGGAGCTGTACCGTGATGTTCTGTCCCATGCTGGTAGAACTCGAAATACTCTCACTGATGTCAACACCAAAACTTTGAGACCAGCCCTGATTGCCGCTGACGTTGGTGGATGAAATACCAATTTGAAAACCGAGTGTGCTAGAAACCGAGGCGTTCCACTTAATGTCAATACTGCGAGACTGAGTGATGGTCTCACTCTCTGAGTAGCTAAGTGTACGCCCGATTTCACCGCCGGGAATGCAGCCCGATACCGCATGGGCTTCGTAGCGCTCGACGATTCGTTCTGCTCCGCTCCAGATTCCAAGTTCAATCTCAGACCAGATGTCCATCGATACGAGTCGACGCAAGGTACGCCCATCATCCGCAGTAACTTCAAGTACGAAATTTGCTGTCGTCTTGCCGCCCTCTGCAGCGTCTCCTGCGACCATCATTCCCAGTACAACTTCACTGTAAGAATCTTGTCCGATTGTCACCGGAGGAGAGATTCGGACCGTACGAGCGGTTGCTGTGGGATCCAAAATCACTTGGTCGCCAGATTCGATGTCAAACTCAACACGGTGACTTCCGTCGGAAACCAGAGTAGAAACAGAATCATCCAAAGGCCCTGTTATCGGCCAAAAGGCGAACGCGTCGGGAATAACATAGCGGACTTTGACTTCTGGGCTGGAAAAGCTCATTCGCACTTTCCAAGGTTGCTCAGGAGAAGCAACACCGAATCCAATGGCCTTGAAACCGAGTTCAATGTTGTTATCAGAATTGGTCGCCCGGCTAACCTCTGGGCAACCGTTGTTGTCCGCACTTCGCAATCGGGACAACATGATAGATGGCTCGACACGCAAACTCAGAGTCTTGTCATCAGACCATCGCTCTCGGTCAGCCATAATGTCGTCATTGTTCGGACGACGATTGACGAGAGTAGCGGTGCCTGTCCATGTTCCAATTTTGTCTTTGTTCGGGTGAAAGAAAATCTCCTCGAAGGAGAACTCAGCCACACTCGGATTGATGACATCAAGCTGGATTTCTCCAAGGAAGGAATAGCTCACGCCTGCAGAGTCTACATAGTCTCCGTCCAAGAGAAGGGCCAGCGTACCGTCCGCCGAATCGATGAAGTCGGCGCCAAGAACTTTGACAGTATCGCCCAAGGTTAGAGCATTGGGCGCGATCGAATCGAGCCTCGGCTCCAGCAATTCAAAGCCAGCCGGATCTGGCGCGTCTTCTTCAGGGCCGCAACCGGTTACAGTCATGGCTGTAAGCGAGAGACTGGATCCAAGCAGGGTGAGCATCAGCAGTGACGACTTCAAAGACATGTGAGAGTACTATAGCAGGAAGTGTACCTATGATGATAGCAGGAGATCTCCATAGGTAATGGGGACTTAGAGGAACAGGTGGCTACAGTAGCAGCCTCCAATACACCTCACCTGGGGCATCTAGACCGGAGATCTAAGACACAGTGTTCCCAGGCGATCTCAATGAGTATACGTACTTGGAAAACCTGTCCTCTTGGCACGACTGTCGCATATAATGCAAGTATGAAATTTCCATTTCTCGCGTTAGTTGCTGTAGCTGCCCTCGGTACTTGCGCTGTCGCTTCCCTCGGTGCTTGCACTGCCAAGGGTGTGAACGGCGGCCTTGAGCCTGACGCGATGGAAGCGGACGCAGGAACTCCCAAACTTGTAGTGAACCCACCCGACGTCTCTACCTTTTGGAGTTCCGTACCGATTACTGGACATGGCCCAGCCAATGCCACGCTCATCTACACAACTCCAGGTGGCGGCCAGTTTACTGCCAACCTCAATTCGTCCGGTGATTTCTGTGTGGATGTTATTCTCCAGAAAAATACAGTTAACACGATCAAGTTTGAAGCAGTGAATTCAGCTGGTGTTTATACAGCCGCTAGCTTTATTGATATTCGCCAGCAGGGAGACCCGCCCGGAACTGACCCAAACCCGGAGCCCAATGTCGGATACACCAACATTGCTTCCGGAGCTACCATTCGGGATTTGTCCGTAGTCGTCGAAGAAGGCAGTGTCAGCGCACTTGTGGATGGCGATTCCACGGGCATTGTCAGTTTGCGCAACACCATCAGTGAGCCGGACTGGTTGGTCATTGAACTCAATGAGAGAATTCCTATCGAGCAGATTCACTTGGAAACGTCCAACGACTGCCCACTCGAGGCGTTGAAGATACTACTCAACGACAATGCACAAAGCGGTGACCCAATTATCGACGAGTGGTTTGGAGAGTCGTACGGCGACGGCTGGATCATGGTTGCCAACGTCACAGGAAACGTTGCGGCAGAACAAACCCTAGAGCCAGCAGTTGGCGACCCTCTCGCCCGCCGTCTGGCTATCGAGTTCTTGTCCACTGATTGCGGACCACTCGTTGGCGGTGGCCGTCATAAGATCACAGAGATCGAAGTTTGGGGACGTGGCGAAGACGTACCAGACGATACCCCCACCAATAACGCGCCGAGCTGCACTAGCCTGTAGCGTCGTCTGATGAGGCTTCTAGGGCTTTTAGGGCTTGTTTGGGGTCGTTGGTGATTATTGTGGTTACGCCTAGACGGGCTAGATGGCGGATCTTTGTAGGGCTGTCTACGGTCCAGGTGTTGACCTGATATCCTGCACTAGTCCATTTTTGCATGGTGTGTCCGGTGACGAGTTTCTGGCTCGGGTGGAGGGCTTGCACCGCTAGTGCCTTAGCCAACCAGGCGCGCCTCATTGCGAAGGCTTGCCCTTCATAAAAGAGTAGTCCCCGAGGTAGCCCAGGTGCCAGCACTCTGAGTAGCGCAAGTAGCCGGGGATCGAAGGAGGAGAGAATCACCCGATCTTGCGCGCCGGCTGCTTCGATTGCGGCGATGGTTGCTCGAACTAGTGGCAGAGCCAAGCCCAGGGGATGTTTTTTTAACTCAATGTTAATCCTCGCCTTGGGCAACTGCTCCAGTACCTCTGAAAGTAGGGGTATCGGTTCACCGGCGACCTTCAAATCGGACAGCTCTGTCCACGACTTAGTCGCAACTGCCCCCCTACCCTCACATAATCGATCTACGTCATCGTCATGAAAAACCACCAGCTCTCCGGTGGCGCACAACCGGACATCGAGCTCTACTCCGTCAGCTCCGGCGCTCATTGCGCCCAGAAACGCGACCATCGTATTCTCCGGGTAGTGCGCGCTCGCGCCTCGGTGCCCGAGAACCTGCGGTCTTGCAATCTTTTTTCTAACTCCCATGCATGTCCTCTGTAGTCACAAATCGCCGCAGTTGGTAGCCCTTATTCGAGAATATTTGCCTTTGCATCGAGGGCAATATCCATGCGCTGGGCCTACTTTGCCGTTACTCTTAAGCGCATGAACAGTAGGTTTCTACTAGTGGTCGTTCTGGTGCTAGGGGCATGTGGTGGCCCGCCGAGTGCTACGATGCCTCGCGAGCCCGGACGCGCTGATGCGCCCTACGAACTCGAGAACAATGATGACTTAGCCGAGTCGCGCCAGCGCTTTGAAATCATGGACAAGGGACCGAAACGAGACAAGGATCGCGACCGGATCGCTCTCGAGTATACTAGAAGAATTCGTAGCCACCTGCGCAAGCGGCAACGCAATTCGGCCTTTGCCAGTTTTGGCAATCTGGTGACTCTGTGGAACGCTGACGAGTTGCGATCGGGCTCACACACCTTGCGCGTATACGTCAAAGAAATCCAACCCCTGCGGAAAGAGTTCTCCCGTTCAGGCGGCGTCAAAGAAGCCATCGCCACATTGGAAGCACTGTCTTTGGCTCAGCCAGAGAACGCAATAGAGCATCAAAAAGAAATCGATGAGATTCTTGCGTATTCGGACGAGCTCGGAATCGCAAAAGATGGTTCCGGGGCAACGCGCGCGCGTCCGATATTGGTATTGGAGAAAGTACTGCCCTTGTTGGCAACGGACAATATCGTCAATCGGCTCGTATCGCTCTACCAAAGCCGGCAGCGAGCGATCCAATCGGCCTTTCGCAGGCAGGGTGCGGACTACTCCCTGCTGCGAATTCACGGCACCGGCGCTCTAAACACAACACACAATATCGTCGCATTTTTGGTACAAGCTGGACGAAGTAGAGAAGCCATACAGGCTATCGAGGCAATCACTGGCATCGGAGACGACAACACACTGAGAACTATTCTAACAAACATCTCCGCTCAAAAATCCGCGACTCCGTGGCTCGAGCTAGCGGCCAAATACCGTGAGACCGATCTGGACAAACACACAGCATTCCTACTGTGCCAGTCAGCCACGGTGAAGTTCCCGGGCGATGCCAAGGCGGCCTTCGCCGCCGGAAATGCAGCGGTTGTACTTGAAATGCCTCTTTGGGCCATCCAGTACTACGAAAATGGGCTCAAACTAGCTCCCAGAGATGCTCCTGCAAATCGGGCACTGGCCGAACTCTACGAGCAGCAGGTTAGTCGATTTGCCTTCGCCGGACGTCCCAATGCCGCACTCACAGAGCTGCATCGCTTCGAGAAATTCTACGCCCAAGCAAGCACCATTCTCGACAAGCCATTGTCACCCGACCTCTCCAGTGCCTATTCGGCTATGGCTCGCGGACTCGTGAGCCTGGGAGAACTGCAATCCGCGCGTGAGTACCTCAAACGCTCTCTCAGCCTGGGCCCCAACCAATCAACCTTGGAGTACTTGGGCACCCTGAGCCTGCGGCAAAACAAAGTCAAGTTGGCGGCTCAATACTATCAGAAGGCTATCGACCTGGAGACAGACAGTTTCTCGGACAAATTCAACAAACTCCGTTTGCAACGGCTACTCGCCGAGACCAAGGCCGCTGCCGGACAATACAGCCAAGCATCCAAAATTCGCACAGACCTACTGCTCAAGTGGGCACGCCTAATCAAGGAATACGATCTCGGACGCGCAACTAGCGCTGCTGCACTGATAGAGATAGGAAAGTTGGAGTTCGCCCGCGGGCAGCTCGAAGCCGCCAGCTCCTTTTTCTTTCAAGCTCTGTCCATGGCTGGAGACAGCAAGGGCAGCCACGCAGACTTGGTCGCTTTCTTAATCACCAGAGGATCATACGAGATTGCCCTAGACGTATACCTAGATGCGCTGGGAAACCGAGCTGTAACTACGTACTACAAAACCTATATGAGCTTGTGGATTCTTGCCGAGAGTTACCGTCTTGATATCGAGGCAGAAAGCCACTCTTTGGACTTTTTACGGGAGCAACGAGGTGGCCTTTGGTCCGCCAAGCTCGCACAGTTTGCCGCAACCGGTAAAGGCCGCAAGACACTTGAGTCCATGGCAACAACCCGTGGACGGCGGGCCGAACTGCTTTACTACAGTGCGGTGATCGGCCCCGAGCGCGATACGCCCAGCCGAGTCCAAACACTTCTCAAAGAAGTAGTCCGGGGCAGTATGGTGCTCTTTTTCGAATACGAAATGGCCAAGGTCAGACTCGGACAATCTACAGCCGGGCAATCTACGGCCAACTAACCTGACTTAATGAGCACTGGTCTTCAATTGCACTCATCGATTGTCAGTTTTCCTACCAGCTCTCTAGCTTCTCTGCCTTTAGCACGATAGCGTCTCAGGTATGAGAATTGCTCTGTTAACACTCGTGCTCTTGGCCTGTGGGTGCAAGCACACAAGCCCTACAGATCTCAGCTCTCCTGAAAACACACTCAAGTCATTTTTTAAGGCCATTGAGGAGTCGCGAATTCCGAGCGAACTCAACGCATTTGTATTGGACGTCAAAGAGAGGCGTGCTTTCCAAAAAAGGTGTGAGATGCGTGGCTGCAATAAGGGCAGCTTCGAAATCGTGAAGGTTGAAAAGATGGGAGAGAGCAGCGCTATATTGGTGCTCAACTATAAGGTGATCGGTAATAAAGGCCGTATTGTCATGCAGGGTAGGAACTCTCCCGTTAGCTTTGAACG
>JAESTW010000396.1 GCA_016763395.1 Kofleriaceae bacterium | reverse complement strand
GTCGTTTTGGGCAGCTCAAATGCTGCCAACACGATTCGGACAGCGGGGTCGATGGCGATTTCAACACGGTACTTCTCTGCGGCCGCGACCCGAGTGAACTGGCCATGAATCGCTACCCCCTTATGGGCGAGACCGAGGGCCAGGGCGCTAGTTGTGGTCAACGTGGGAGCCTCAGGTAAATCGCGAGGTGGTGCGGGCGCTTTTCCCCGATCGACCCAAGTGCCTTTGCCGGGCGCTACCGATACTGCTTTTGTCCGGCGTTTTCTGCGCGAATTTACCCGCATGGCTCTTCCCTCGTGATTGGAAATCGAGGTGCTCTGGGTCCTCGCATCGGCGCTAATGACACTGGAACCACCTCTGAGCTCGATACGAGACGATTCGGTCTGAACGATAAGTTTGTTCTCAAGAGCGGCGAGCCGGGTTCGCAAGCCGCCCGATTCTAGATCTGCGCGAACGATTCGTTGCCTAGCATTTGAGCCGGCAGGGCCGTAGATGACCAGTATCGTGTCCGACCGCAACGAGACACTGGAGTTGTCCCGAAAGGTTACTAGCGCTGTCGACTTTTTTTGCGACCAGACACGCCACGAGCGGTAGAGTTCCTGTCCGAAATTGGCTTTGCTCCATAGAGGCTCCACCGCCTTGCGAAACTGCACCTTACCAACCGCCGAGGAGACTTTTGCATCTGCTACGGTTTGCCGGCGGGGCAATCGCAAAATACTTCCGGGACGCAAGCGATGTGGAGTAGGCCCGAGGGCGTTGTACTTGTGAATCGTCTTGTACGCCTTGCGAGCGCCTAGTTCTCGGGTCGCAATCCCCACACAACTATCGCCTGGCACGACTGTATAGTCGTAGAGTTCGACCTGGGAGCTGGGCTGCGCAAGCGCTAAGGGGCTGGCAAGGGTACTAGATCCCAACGCAATGGCTAGCGCAGCGAGAAAAGGTAGCGAGCTCTTTGATGAGCCTTGGGGGCGGAGTTGATGCATTTTCATGGTTCGGCTTACTGCCCGTGCCGCAGAGAACGAATAGATCTGCGAATTTTTCGGACGAGTTCATCGGGTTTTGTGGGGCGGGGCACGACTTCTTGAACGCCGGCTCGCAGGAGTTGGGAGATCCGCTCCATATCCCCGGGGACAGTGTCTACGATTACGATGAGCCGTCGTTCGGCATACCTGGGGAGAGACTTGATCCCTTGTCCGAGAGAGATGAGTACATCTCCTGCACTGAGTTCGGATTCCCCGACAATCTCCATGCCAGCGGCGGCAACAGCGATACACAGTGAATCTTCGAACTCACCGACGAAGCAAACTTTTACGCGGCTAACACCGTTGCGCTTCGCAGGAAGCGAGTCCGGATCGAACTTCTCGATGGGGTGTGGTGAGCCATGCGGGGATTCATACGACTTGCGAACCGCTTGGACGCGATCTCGAATTTGCGCCATCGTCGGCCGCCTTAGGGGATCTTTGGCAAAACAGCGTTGGAGTAACTCCCGGACAACTGGCGGCACATCGATACGCGAATCAGGGATTTGTGGAGCATTGGCAAATAGGTGGTGGGCTGCTATCTGTCCCAGAGACTCACAGGTGTAGGGCGTTTGTCCGGTTAGGGCGCTGAACATAACGCAGGCGAGACCGTATACATCGCTCGCCGGCTGTGGCTTGCTCCCACGAAGCTGCTCGGGCGCCATGTACTTCGGAGTTCCCGATACCAGACCTTCCTGGGTCATTTGTTGAATGTCTGGAGGTCCCTCCAGTGCCAGTGCCATTCCAAAATCCACTACCTTGGACACCAAGGGCGCTGTCGATAGAAGGAAAATATTTTCTGGCTTGAGATCCCGGTGAACCAGTTGCATCTGATGAGCGCAGTGCATCGCGCTGCTAATTTGCTGTGCCAACTCGAGGGTTTGTCCGACGGACAGAGGCGGATTCTCCAACAGGTAGTCTCCTAGGTCCTGTCCCTCTAGAAGCTCCATGACCAAATATAGGACTCCCTGCTCACTACCGAAATCGTAGATTCGCACGATGTTCGGGTGGCTCAATTGCGCACCGATTTTGGCTTCTCTACGAAAGCGCGCCTCCGAGTCGGAACGCTGGGAAATGCCCGAGAGCAGCACCTTAACCGCAACCTTGCGTTCGAGCGTTTCATCGTGGGCAAGGTAGATTTCGCCCATGCCGCCACTTCCGATGAGGCTATCTAGAACGTAGCGTCCGGCGATTGTACGCCCCAGTAGAATGCTCACAAGACGACCTCGAAGAGTTCTAGGGGGGCCAGCCGTCCGATGATTTTTCGATTGCCAAGCCTTAGAAACTGCACACAGCCTTTCGCAGCATCAACCGTGTCTCGAGTGGTTAGGATTTGTCCCGGACGAGCCATGCTTTCCAAGCGTGCGGCGATATTTACGCAGTCTCCAATGGAGGTGTATTCCATTCTCTCGCTGGAACCGAAGTTTCCAACAATCGCCTCGCCCGTATTGACCCCTATCGCCAGTTGAATTTCGATACCAAAGCGTTGTTTCCACCCCTCGTTGCCAATGTCGAGCCACCGCTGCATGTCTTCGGCAGCTTTGAGAGCGAGCTGTGCGTGGTTTTCTGTCGGACTTGGAGCTCCCCAGAATGCCATGACGGAGTCGCCAATAAACTTGTCTACAGTTCCTTGATGGCGAAAGATAATTTCGGTCAGAATGGTAAAGAGTTCGTTCAGTAGGGTTACGATTTCTTCCGCAGAGTGGGTTTCGGCCAAGGGGGTAAAGCCGACGACATCGGCAAAGAGCACGGTGATGTTGCTGCGTTCACCGCCTAGGCACATGTCCTGCTCTCGCTCTACAATTCGATCTACCAGCGGCGCTGGCAGGTAACGTCCGAGATCACTGCGAATTCGTATTTCGTCTTCAATGCGTTTGTCGCTCAGTTCCAATTCTTGGGCTGCATTGCTGAGCGCTTGTCCGAGAATGCTGAGCTCGTCGTTGGTGTCCACAGAGATCCGTTTGTCAAACGCCGAGTTGCTAGGTCGCCAGCAAATCGCACCAGAGCCTGCAAAGGCGAGGAAATACGTTTGGCCATCAGCACGCCGACTACGATGGCCATTAGAGCGGCCAAAGCAACGACGATGGATAACACCCAGCGAATTTGGGCAATGGAGCGGAACGCGATGCTTCTGGGGATTTCCGCCACAACGGCCCAGGGAACACCGTCTAAAGAGCGCAGTGCGCCGAGCATTTGAGAGTGCGAGTTGTCGCTTTCTCCGAAAAGCAGGATACCTTTGTCAATGGCAGTGGGGGCGATGCCTTTCAAAATTCCCAACGAAGATGCTGATGCAGTGGTATTTACTGATTCGACTTGGGAATCTGCCAGTACTAAGAAAGACATATCGATGAGCACCAAGGAATGGCCTTGTCCCAGTCGTTGTTGTCCGACTTTCTGTAGATCGTCTTGAATGTCAGAGAAGGAAAAGGGGCTAGCCAGATACCAAGTTGTATCCTCGTCTTGGGCTCGGACGACAATGTTCGAGAGCAGTCCTTTTTCGCCATGCATCGTTGCGGCGCTGATCGCAAAGGCTCGCTTACTCGCTTGCTGGCGCAACTCGATATCCAAGACCTTGGGAAGCGAAAGAGGGGGCCCGGAATTTCGGGGACGTATCGTGTCAATCCAAGTGCCGCTCTCGTCATAGACAGCGATAGCGGGGAGACGGCGTCCACCAACCATTCCTTTGAGCAGCGATAGTCGGTCGTCTAATGGCAGCTCTTGGTCTAGGAGGGTGGCAGCCGCAACCGAGAGTGCCTCCGCGTCGTGACTGACTTCGTCACTGGTGTGACTGGCGATGCGGTCGAGAACTGAGAAGAGTAGTTCTTTATTGGCTTCGGACAGGGCTCGTTGATTGACGTTGATGGCGATAAATCCGACGATCACTACCGGAATGATCGAGAGCGCAATTGCCAGGATCGTGAGCTTTACTCGAAATGTCCAGCGTGGCTTCGGCAGAAGCGCAGTATGGTTTCTCTTGTTCACTGACATGTGCGTGCTGCCGGCGAAGAGGAGCGGACTAAACGAGCGACCTTGCGGCGCACTTGTGCGTTGGTGGTGGCGCCAGAAACAACATCGCGATACCCTCGCCGAATCAGCGCAGCAATATCGATCAGTGAATCTCCGACCCACGCGAGAACCGGAACTCCGAGCGTAGCGATTTCGTCAGCGGAGAGGCAGGGCAGGGCGAATCCAATATCGGCATCGTGCTCGAGTTGGGTAATGCGCAATCCCGAACTCTCCATTTTTTTTGAAAACTCACTGGGCGCTTGTCCGAAAAACAGAACGTCAATGTTTGAGATCTCTTCTGGCTCCACGGCTACCTGGAATTCGATCATGCGCTCGGCGCGGGACAGGCCACCCTCCGAACCTTTGCTGCGTCCAATCTGCCAAGGACTATGATCGTCATGTACGCTCTTAAGTCTCGCAATGACCTCGGCGATGTCGGGCCGCTTGTCCGGGGCCTTGGTTAGCATGTGCTCAACGAGAGCTGCGAGTTCTTCGGGGGTTTCTGAGTTGCGCTGGGCGAGGGGGATTGGCGGGACGTAAATATGCTTGCTCAGTACCTCTGCTACCGAACCGTAGAAAGGTGTGTCACCGCAGCACATCTCGTAGAGCAGACATCCCAACGAGTAGATGTCCGTTGCCTTCCCGATCTCTCCAGCGAGCGCTTGCTCTGGTGAGAGGTAGGATGGAGTACCGCTGACAAATCCAGCATCGGACAATCGGCCCAAGCTGCCTCGTTTGACATCGCCCAGAAACGCCAAGCCAAAGTCCACAAGTTTCACAGACAACTCTTCGCCGGCATCGCCAAAGACAAAGACGTTTTCTGGTTTGACGTCGCGATGGATCAGGCTCATTGCGTGCGCGTTTTCCAGGATCTGAGCGAGCCCGAGCCCTATTTCCAGGAGATCAGGAAGCGCCAAAGCGTTTGGTAGGGATTTTTCCAGTAAGCCACGCAACGTATTTGTGAGTACGAGTTCCATGGCCAAAAAACAGTGATCTCCATCATCTCCATAATCATAGAGAGGGACGGCGCCTGAAGAACTGAGCAGGGCTGCCAGCCGGGCTTCCCGCCAAATACGGGATTTCATAGTATCGTCCTGGCAGGACAGTAGTTTGACCGCGAGTTCGCGAGACAATTCTTCGTCGAGTGCGCGCCAAACCACGCCGGCTCCACCGCTTCCGACGATTTCTAGTAGTCGATATCGGCCACCGACTAAGTCATTGATGGAGCCAAGCATTGGAGAACTATACCCCTATGCCTTTTCCTGTACGGGTAATTGTGACGTAATCTTCGGGCATGCGGACATGCGGCAATTGCAAGGGAGAGTTACCTGAAGGGGCTAACATTTGTACGGGGTGTGCCGATAGATTGGTGAGGCCCGGAGGATTTTGTGCAGAGCAACTAATTAGTACTGCACTGAGCCCAACCGATGCGGCGCTGATTGATTGTTGGGGCCGAATCCATGCGCTCGAGGAGATGACTCCTGTAGGACGTCGCCCGGTGGCGCGAGGAATTGCGATTCTCGATTCCTCCGTGTCACGCAACCACGCCGAGATTTCTCGAGACAGCGAGGGCTTGTTTAGCGTTCGGGATGTTGGCAGTAGCAATGGAACCTCGGTGGACGGTGTGTCAATCGTCACGTCCAAACCTCTGACAAAGAATTGCCGACTGTTGTTTGGTGGCGTGGAACTGTATTTCTGCATAGATGCCAGTGACCTTGTCTCGGACGGAATTGTCGCCTCTACCGCTACAATACAAGCAGAGCCAGCTAGCGACCTGGAAATCGATGAGACTTCAGACCCGGAAGAAGCTACTTTCGCAGGCTTTCCCAAGATTCCGATTTCCTTCTTGCAGCCTTCTGCGGGAGGAGCCGGACTTGTAGACATTGGTGATTGTCGTATTCAGCTCACGCCCGCGCAATTTGATTTAATGACCCTCTTGGTCAATCAAATGCGCTCTGAGTCCGAGCAAGTGATTGAGCTCCGAGGATATCTGCCCTCGGCTCAGCTCATC